>DASVMV010000267.1:0-4265 GCA_036384155.1 Micromonosporaceae bacterium | reverse complement strand
GGGACACCGAGATGGCGCTGCGGGCCCTGCGCGCCGTGTCGGTTCCGGTGGCGGTGGTCAGCAACATCGGTTTCGACATCCGGCCGCTCTTCGCCGCCTGGGGCCTGCTCGACCTGGTGGACGAGTTCGTCCTGTCGTACGAGGTGGGCCGGTGTAAGCCCGACCCGGCGATCTTTCTGCGGGCGTGCGACGCCCTCGGCGTGGACCCGGAGCGGGCGTTGATGGTGGGCGACACCGCGGCTGACGCCGGTGCGGTGGGTGCCGGCTGCGCCACCCTGGTGCTACCCGCCGCCGCGGCCGGCCGGGCGAACGGGCTGACCGCGGTGCTCGATTTGGTCACCGCCGCCCGGTGAGTCGGGCCGCCTGGAGCGGCACCGCTCAGCGGAGCACCCGCACGGCTCCGGGCACCGCGGTCACGGTCACCGGCAGGCCAATCGCCCGCTCGCCGTCGACGTACGCGACAATGCCGTCGGCGTCCAGTTCGACGGTCCGCGCGCGGTAGGTGTGGACCAGGGGATGGGTGATGTGGGTGCCGGTGTACACCCGGGGTTTGATCCGCATCAGCTCCCGGCGGGTGAACCGGCCACCGACGAGGACGTCGAGCAGTCCGTCGGTGGGATCGGCATCGGGGCAGATCCGCATCCCTCCGCCGTAGCTGGCGCTGTTGCCGACGGCCACCAGGACCGCGTCCACCTCGTGCGGCGTGCCGTCCAGCCGGAGCGTGTAGCGGCGCGGGCGCAGCCGGGCCAGTTCCGCGACGATCGCCACGTCGTAGCGGCGGGGACCGCGCGGCCAGCGCATCCGGTTGGCGCGCTCGTTCACCACGGCGTCGAACCCGGCGGCCAGAACTGCGCCGTACCACCGGCGAGTGCCGTCCGGCGCGGTCAGCAACGCCAGGTCGATCGGATAGGAGCGGCCGGCCAGCACTGCCGCCGCGATGGCGTCGGCGGCCGCCAGCGAATCGGCGGGCAGCCCGGCCGCCACGGCGAAGTCGTTGCCGGTGCCGGCGGGCAACGGGCCGAGGGCGACGTCGGTGCCCGCCACGGCCTGCAGCGCGAGGTGCACCGTGCCGTCCCCGCCGACCGTGACCAGCGTCCCCGCGCCGTCGGCGACCGCGGCGTGGCACTGCGCCTGAGCCTCGACGGCGGTACGGGCGTCGAGCAGCCGCACCGGCCGGCCGGTCGTTCCCAGTCGCTCCAGGATGGCCGGCAGGAGACCCCGGTGGCGACCCCGCGCCGCGGTGGGGTTCGCGAGAACCGCGATCGGTCCGTCGAGGCGGTGAGGGCGGTCGGGGGGACTCACGGCGTGCACCGTACCGCGCCCGTGGGTCCAGCTGCCGTACGGCTCAGGTCATGTCGTCGTAGCGCCGGTGCAGCGGCGCCGGCGGGGCGACCGGGGCGACCGGCTCGATCCGGTCTCCCACCTCGACCGGCTCGCGGTCGTCGGCCAGCGGCGACATCTCGTCGTCGCTCAGGCCGGCGTAGATCTCGGTGCCGCGCCCGCGCCGCCGGTCGTTGAGGAACGCCACCCCGACCGCGCCGAAGTAGAGCGCGGACAGGCAGATCGCCAAGGCGGTCATGCCAAAGGGGTCGGGCGTCGGGGTCACCACCGCCGAGAAGGCGAAGAACAGGAAGACGACGATCCGCCACCAACTGAGCAGTCTCTTGGCGCTGGCGATCCCGACGAAGTTGAGCATGAGAATCACCAACGGGAACTCGAACGCCACCCCGAACATCAGGATCATGTTGGTGACGAAGGAGATGTACCGGGTGACCTCCAGTTGGGTATCGAGTCCGGTAACGCCCGACTCGAGGAGAAACTGAAGACCCTTGTGCACCACGAAGTAGGCCAGGACCGCGCCGCCGGCGAACAAGGGAGCGGCTAGTGCGGTGAAGGCGTAGGCGTAGCGGCGCTCGTGGCGGTGCAGGCCCGGCGCGATGAACGCCCAGAGCTGGTAGAGCCAGACCGGCGCGGCGACGATCAACCCGACCCACAGAGCGATCTTCAGCTTGAGCAGGAAGCCGTCTGCGGGGCCGAGCTGCGTCATCGGGCAGCTCCCGTCGGCCTTCGTGATGCCCGGCAGGTCGCAGTAGGGCTGCCGGAGTAATTCGAAGACCGAGTCGGCCAGCCAAAGACCGACGCCGAAGCCGATCAGGACGGCCAGCGAGGCACGAAAGAGTCGGGTGCGCAAGTCGCGAACGTGCTCGATCAAGGTCATCGAGCCGTCGGCGGCGCGCTCGAATTTGCTCGGGCCGCGCTTGCGCAGTGCGAAGGGCACGGTGCTCTGGGCCGTGCGTCAGTTGTCGCGGACCCGCTGCACGGGATCGACCACCGGCGGCGCGGCGGGCTGCTGCGGAGCGGTGCTCGGCGGCAACGGCTGGCGTGCAGCCTGCGCATCGGCCTTCTCGCCGAGGTCGTTGTCGTCGTCGACCAGGCCCTTGGTCTCGGCCTTGATGATCCGCAGCGAGCGGCCGAGCGAACGGGCCGCGTCGGGCAGCCGCTTCGCGCCGAACAGCAGGATCAGCACGACCACCAGTACGGCGATGTGCCACGGCCTCAGGGTGTTCATGAGAACTCCAGTTGGTCTTCGTCGGTCGAAGCGAGGGGTCGATCCCATCGTACGTGCGGCCGGCGATCGCGCCATCGTCCGGGCCGGGGATCCGCGAGCAGCTCGCTCAGGTCTTCGGCGACTCACCTCGCTCGCCGGAGTGCCGAGGTCAGTCCGCTCGCTTGGCCTTGATCAGGGCGATTCGCTCCTGCGCCCGCGCAGCCTGCTGCTGCACCACGGCCAGCTGCTCCTCGAGGGTTGCGGCGTCGACCTGCAGCGCCTCGGCCTCGGTACGCCGCTGCCGGGCCAACCGGGCCGCCCGACGCAGCTGCGGCAGCCGGCCCAGCACGGAGCTCGCCGCGGCGGCGAGGACGACCAACCCCAGCAGCACCGCCGCGAGCACGATCCAGATCACCACGCCGGACAGCCTAGCGGCGGCCGGCGCCGTCTGCCGGAGGTACGTCGTACGCGGCCAGCGCGACGGCCGCCTGGTCGCGGACCTGCTCGGCCAGTTCGGGCGGAGCGACCACGGTGGCCTCCGGGCCCAGCCCGAGCACGAACCGGCGGGCCCAGACGAGATCGCCGACCCGCAGGCAGACCAGCCACTCCTCGCCGCCGTCGCGGTCGACCCGCTCGCACGGGTAGTACTCGGTGATCCACCGCGCTCCCCGACCGATCCGCAGGGTGACCAGCGGCAGATCGGCCAAGGGCTGGAAGACGCCGTCCGTGACGTCGTGCAGGCGCGCCCGCGGCGGCGGCGCGGCCGGCTCGTCCAGCTCGGTCAACGCGTCGATCCGGTCGGCCCGGAACAGCCGTACCGCCTCGGCCCGCCGGCACCACGCCTCGAGGTAGCCGCGCCCGCCCACCATCAGCACCCGGATCGGGTCCACGGTGCGCTCGGTCGTCTCGTCCCGCCGCGCCGTGTAGTAGGTGATGTGCAGCGCTCGCCCGCGCTGCACCGCCCCGCGTAGCGCATCCAGGCGGGCGGCGTCGCCCGGCATCCGGATCGCCACCGGCGTCCCGGCCAGGTCGCCCGCGGCGCTCTCGATCTTCGCCAGCGCCCGCTCGATCGCGTCGCGGTTGTCCATGCCGGGCGTCTCGGCGAGCATCCGCAGCGCGACGATCAGGGCGAGTGCCTCGTCCGGGGTCAGCCGCAACGGCCGGTCGATTCCGGCGTCGTAGGTGATCGTGACCCGGTCGCCGTCGAACGCCATGTCGATCAGGTCACCGGGCCCGTAACCGGGCAGCCCGCAGACCCAGAGCAGCTCCAGGTCCTCGCGCAGCTGTCGCTCGCTCACGCCGAGATCGGCAGCGGCTTCGGCGACCGCGATACCGGGCCGGGCCAGCAGGTACGGCACCAGGTTGAGCAGCCGCGCGAGCCGGTCGGCCGACGTCCGGCTGCGCTGCGCCGGCGCGGTCACGTACCCGCTCCCAGGGTGGCCGCCTCATGTCGGGTCGCGATCTCCTTCAACCGTTGGATGACCGCCTCCCGCACCTCCGGCGGATCCACCACCCGCACGTCGGCGCCGTAGCCGACCAGAATGCCGGCGAGGTGCTCGGGGTCGGCGTAGGGCAGGACCAGCCGGTCGCCGTCGGCGCCCACGGTGGACTCGCGGGCCCAGCGGCGCAGGCCCGCCGCCCGCCCGGGGCGCGCCAGGACGGTCGCCCGCCCGGTCCGCTCGACCGGGCCGGACCACCGGGCGACGTGGCTGATCAG
>DASVMV010000266.1:0-3854 GCA_036384155.1 Micromonosporaceae bacterium | reverse complement strand
CCTTGCTCTGGGTCGGCCTGGCCGGTGACGTCGCCGCTCTCCGTACGCTCAACCTCGCGATCCGACGCGAGCTGCGCCGGGCCCGCCTCCCGTATGACGAGCGCCCGTTCCGGCCGCACGTCACGCTGGCCCGGCCCGGCGACCGGGTGGACGCCGCGGCGGTCGAGGCCGACCGGCAGGTGCTCAACGGATACTTCGGCCCGTCGTGGCCGGTGTCCGAGATGCTGTTGATGCGCAGCCACCTTGGCCCCCGGCCGACCTACGACCGCCTCGCCGCCTGGCCGCTGTGACCGCAGGCAGGAGTCGGTCGATAGAGTCTGCAGGATGCGGCTCACGGTTCTCGGCGGATGCGGTGCCTGGCCGGAGGCTGGCCAGGCGTGTAGCGGGTACCTGGTTGAGCACGACGGCTTCCGGCTTCTCGTCGACCTTGGCTATGCGACCGTGCCGCGGCTGCTGGAACGGGTTGGCGCGGACGAGGTCGACGCCGTGTTCATCAGCCACGGACATCCTGATCATTGCGCCGACCTGAACCCGCTGCTGCGGGCCCGAGCGTTGCGCGATGACCCGGCGGCGCCGCTACCGGTGTACGCCCTGCCCGGCGCGCTGGATGCGGTGTTGGCGCTGGACCGCCCCGGGATGTTGGCCGACGCCTACGTGCTGCACGAGTTCACCGCCGGGGACCGCCTCGACATCGGCCCGTTCCGTGCCCAGACCCGCCTGCTGCCGCACTGGTTGCCGAACGCCGGCGTACAACTGACTGCGGGCGACCGGGTGCTCGCGTACACCGGTGATACCGGCCCGAGCCCGGACGTCGTGGACCTGGCGCGCGACGCTGACCTGCTGCTGGCCGAGGCGACCTATGTGGATCAGGTGCCGGCGGACTCGCGGCGCTATCTGTCGAGCGCGCGCCAGGCAGGTCGGGCGGCCGCGGATGCCGGCGTCAGGCATTTACTGTTGACTCACCTGCAGCCCGGCACAGACCGGGCGGCTGCGTGCGCCGCGGCCGGTGACGCGTACGACGGCGACATCGGCGTCGCCACCGGTGACCTGGTCCTCGACCTCTCCTAGACCCGACCGCCGAGTCGCTGGCCGCGCCCGCAGGCGACGCCGAGCGCCTCGGCAGGTCCGCGGCCACGCCGAACGACGCCGATGCATGTCATCTCATCGGCGTTGTCCGGGCCTTTCGACGACGCGCGGGCTGCACCTCGCTACTCAACGCAGAACTCATTACCCTCCGGGTCTGCCATAACGACCAGTTCGGCTCCGTCCCGTAGGACGGTTGCACCGAGGTCGGTCAGCCGTTGGACTTCATCTCGCAAACGACCGGGCGCGCGCAGGTCCAGATGCATGCGGTTCTTCGCGATCTTGGGTTCCGGTACGGCGTTGAACCACATGTTTGGGCCGCCCCAACCAGGGGCCTCGACGTAAGCCTTCTCGCGGGTCGCATCCTCGTCGACAGTGGAGCCCAAGGCTTCTGCCCAGAACTCCGCGAGGCGCAAGGCGTCGGTGCAGTCGAAGGTCACCGACTTGATGAAGGCTGGCATGGGTCAAGGCTAGAGATGTGCGGTCGCGAGCACTCACCTCGCCGCGACCGGTCCGCTCGGTGCAGCAGCGGCCATCCGCCGGATGCGCAGAAATTCCCGTGCCGGTTCCACAGTGCGATGGCTAGCTTACGCAAATGAGTGCGATCCCGATCCCCGGACTGCGACTGCGGTTCTGCACCGATCCGGGCGAGTTCCTTGCCGCGGCGGGTGACCTTCTGGCCGCCGAGCCGGTAATCAGCACGGTCGTGACCACGGTCGCGCACCAGGCGCTGTCACAGCGGGCCGACGGGATCTCGCCCTCCGAGCGTGACTGGTGGCTGGTGGTCAGCGACAACTCCGGCGCCGTGGTCGGGGCCGGGATGCGGCCGGCACCGTTTGCGCCCTACCCGGCACTCCTGCTGCCGATGCCCGACGAGGCGGCCGTGGCGTTGGCCTACGCCTTGCACGAGCGCGGGGAGAAGGTTCTGGCGATCAACGGGGCCCTGCCTGCCGTCGAACTGTGCGCCGCCGAGCTGGCCCGGCTCGGCGGAGGCCGCGTCGAGGTCGCTCAGCACACGCGGCTGCACGAGCTCGGCGAGCTGGTGCGGCCGGCGTCCGTGCCCGGCGGACTGGTGGTCGCCACCGAGGACGACGTGGAACTGGCGATGGAGTGGTTCGCCGCATTTATGGGCGACGCCGACGATCAGGCGGGCCGCCCGCGCGGCGCCAGTGCGCACGACCTGCCCGACCGTGCGGAGCTGCTGCAACGACTTCGAGCCGGCCGGTTGTGGTTCTGGGTGGATGAGACAGGAGAGCGGGTGCATCTCACCGGCGTCAACCCGCCGTCGTTCGGGGTAGCCCGCGTAGGCCCGGTGTACACGCCGCCGGCCCAGCGGGGACGCGGCTGGGCCAGCAACGCAGTCGCCGAGGTATCCCGGCGGATCCAGGCGCAGGGTACGCGGGTCTGCCTGTTCACCGACCAGGCGAACCCGACCTCGAACAAGATCTACGCGGCCCTCGGCTACCGGCCGGTAGTCGATATGGCCAACGTTGTCATCGCCCGCTGACGCCGGACGCATCGGCAGGCGAGGACGTCCGTGCTCGATGGATGACCCGTCGCGGGGCGCCGCCTACCAGGCCCAGGCCTCCGGGCCGGCACCGCCCTGGCCGACCGGCGGAAAGAGTTCGTCGAGCCGGGTCAAGGTCTGCTCGGACAGCTTGATCTCCAGCGCCTCGAGCGAGGCGTCGAGGTGCTCGACCGTGCGCGGGCCGACGATCGGGGCGGTCACCCCCGGGCGGGACAGGAGCCAGGCGAGCGCGACGTTGGCTGGATCATGCCCGAGTTCGGCGCACAGCTTCTCGTACGCCTCGATGGTGCTCCGGTGCTCGGCCAGCCCGTCGGCCGCGCGACCGCTCTTGGCCCGCGCCGCGCCGCCCTCGGCCAGCTTGCGGATCGCGCCGCCGAGCAGCCCGCCGTGCAGCGGCGACCAGGGGATGATCCCGAGCCCGTAGTGCTGGGCGGCCGGCACCACCTCGAGTTCGACGAACCTGGTGAGCAGGTTGTAGATGCACTGCTCGGAGACCAGGCCGAGGAAGTTGCGGCGAGCGGCCGACTCCTGGGCCGCCGCCAGGTGCCAGCCGGCGAAATTGGACGATCCGACGTAGACCACCTTGCCCTGGTCGACCAGCGTCTGCATGGCCTGCCAGATCTCCTCCCACGGAGTCGACCGGGAGACGTGGTGCATCTGGTAGAGATCGATCCAGTCGGTTTGCAGGCGGCGCAGCGAGTCCTCGCAGGCCCGGATGATGTGCCGGGCGGACAGGCCCTGCTCGTTCGGCCAGTCGCCCATCCGGCCGTACACCTTGGTCGCGAGCACCACCTTGTCCCGCCGGCCGCCGCCCTGGGCGAACCAGCGACCGATGATCTGCTCGGTCACGCCCTCGCCGGTCTTCCAGCCGTAGACGTTGGCGGTGTCGAAGAAGTTGATGCCGTGCTCCAGCGCACGGTCCATTACCGCATAGCTGTCCGGCTCGGAGGTCTGTGGCCCGAAGTTCATGGTGCCCAGACAGAGGCGGCTCACGGACAGGCCGGTGCGGCCCAGGTTGGTGTACTCCATGACCTCACCCTGCCACATCCGCGGCGGGAGGGAAGATCGTGCAAAGCGAACCGGGCCCGCACCGTCAGGAACTCTCCCGCGCCGCTGGTCCGCTGCCGAACAGAACGTCGTCCCAGCTCGGCAGCCGCTTGCGGGGCTGCTCCGTCGGGTCGGACCCGTCCGCGGCCGCCGCACTGGGCGCGCGCCGCGGCCGGAGTACTGCCAGCGACGGCAC
>DASVMV010000265.1:0-7360 GCA_036384155.1 Micromonosporaceae bacterium | reverse complement strand
AACGCCGACGAGCGCCGGCTGTTCCAGACCCGCGCGGCGGCGGTGCAACATCCTACGTGACCCGGTCGTGACATAGTCGGCGGACGATCGGTGTCATGACGTTCACCCGGCGCCGGGTGCTCGGGGCAGCAACCGGCGCGGTCACCGGTGCCGCTACCGCAGGCCTCGTCGGAAGCGTCGCCGCCTGCCGGCCGGAGCGTGCGCCCACGCCTCCGCTCGACCCGGACCGCTGGGACAGCGTACGGGCGCAGTTCGCCCTCGATCCGGACGTGGCGCACCTGTCGACGTACGTCTTCGCCCCGCACCCGGCGCCGGTCCGGGCGGCTATCGATCGTCACCGGGACGGGCTGGACCGGGACGGGACCGGCTACCTGCACGACAACGCCGAACGCCTGGCCGGCGCGGTGGCCGCCGCGGCCGCCCGCTATCTGCGCGGCCGCCCAGAGCAGGTCGCGTTCACCGACTCCACCACGATGGGCCTGGGTCTGCTCTACGGCGGCCTTCGGCTGGGTCCCGGCGACGAGGTGCTGACCACCGAGCACGACTTCTACGCCACTCACGAGTCGCTGCGCCTGCGCAGCAGCCGGGACGAGGTGACGGTACGGCGGGTCCGCCTCTACGCCGACCCGTCAGCCGCCGGCGCGGACGAAATCGTGGCCAACCTGGCCGGCGCCGTGACCGCCCGTACCCGGGCGATCGCCCTGACCTGGGTGCACTCCAGCACCGGCGTCAAACTCCCGATCCGGCCGATCGTCGACGCGGTCCGGCGGCGAAACCCGCAGACGCTGGTGTGTGTCGACGCGGTACACGGCTTCGGCGCCGAGGAGAGCACCCCGGACCGGCTGGGATGTGACTTTCTCGTCACCGGTTGCCACAAGTGGCTGCTCGGCCCGCGGGGCACCGGACTGGTCTGGGGCGCCGAGCCGGCCTGGTCGCAGGTCATGCCGACCATCCCGACCTTCGACGGGAGCCGCATCGGGGCCTGGCTGGGCTTCGATACTCCCGCGGTGGCGCCGGGGGCGGCGAACACCCCGGGTGGGTACCACAGCTTCGAACACCGCTGGGCGCTCGCCGACGCGTTCGCCTTCCACACCGCGGTGGGACCCGGCCGGATCGCCGCGCGGACCCGCGAGCTGGCCGCCGCTCTGAAGGACGGGCTTGCCGGCATTCCCGGCGTCCGGCTCGTCACTCCACGCTCGGCGGACGTCTCGGCTGGGCTGGTGTGCTGCGAGGTCGAGGGGACGCGGCCCGACGTCGCCGTGTCGCGGTTGAAGGCGGCGGGCGTGGTCGCGACGAGCACGCCGTACCGGCCGTCGTACCTGCGGTTCGGACCCACCATCGCCAACTCGGAACAGGACGTCGAGGCGGCAGTGCGCGCCGTTCGTGCGCTGCGGTGAGAAACGGGGGCGTACGTTGGGGCTCATGCCCGTGCCGCATGATCCAGCAACCAAACTTCAGTCGTACGCCGATTCGCGGCGGTTGGTCACCACCGAATGGCTCGCCGACAACCTTGGCGCGGACGGCCTCGTCGTGGTCGAGTCCGATGAGGACGTGCTGCTCTACGACACCGGTCACATCCCAGGCGCCGTGAAGGTGGACTGGCACACCGAGCTCAACGACCCGGTCACCCGCGACTACGTGGACGCCAAGAGCTTCGCCGAACTCTGCGCGAGCAAGGGCATCGGCCGCGACGACACGGTGGTCTTCTACGGCGACAACTTCAACTGGTGGGCCGCGTACGCCCTCTGGGTCTTCTCCCTCTTCAGCCACCCCGACGTGCGGCTGCTCAACGGTGGCCGACAGAAGTGGCTCGCCGAGGGGCGGGAGATGAACCGCGAGCGGGTGTCGCGGCCGCGGGCGGAGTATCCGGTGCCGGACCGGAACGACGCACCGCTGCGGGCGTTCCGCGACCAGGTGATGGCCCATGTCGCGGCGGGCCGGCCGCTGGTGGATGTGCGCTCGCCCGCCGAGTACACCGGCGAGATGCTGCACATGCCGGACTATCCGCAGGAGGGGGCGCTGCGCGGCGGCCACATTCCGGGGGCGGTCAGCAAGCCGTGGAAGTCGGCGGCGAACGATGATGGCACGTTCAAGGCGCCGGACGAACTGCGGGCGATCTACCGCGACCAGTTGGGACTGTCACCGGACGACGACGTGATCGCCTACTGCCGGATCGGCGAGCGCTCCAGCCACACCTGGTTCGTGTTGCGCCACCTGCTCGGCTATCCCCAGGTCCGCAACTACGACGGCTCGTGGACCGAATGGGGGAACCTCGTGCGCGCCCCGGTCGTTCGCGGCGATCAGCCGGGGGGCCTCAACCCCTGAGGCCGCCTGCGGCGGTGCCCCTTCCGCCGTCCGCGGCTGCGGGCCAGGATCAGCGGTATCCGGCCGAACCGCTATGGCCCGCCGACGAGGTAGCGCTGGACCGTGGGGGCGATCCAGGTGATCAGGTCCTCCCGGCCGAGCGTGGCGACCGGTGGGAGGCGCAGGACGTACCGGGTGAGCGCGAGCCCGAGGATCTGGCTGGCTACCAGACCGGCGCGGGCCGCAGCGCTGAGCCCGGTACCGCCGGTCGGGGCGGCGGCGAGCAGGGCGGCGGCCACCGGCCCGAGCTGATCGGCGAAGATCCCGCGCATCCGCTCGGCGGCATCGGGGTTGGTGACCCCCGCCCGGAGCAGGGCGGTCATCGTCTCGTCGCCCTCCCACCGGTCGAGGAAATGCCCGACCAGTACGGCACCGACCTGGTCTGGCGGCATCGCGGTGAGATCCGGCAGGCGCAGGTCGAACTCCGCCGCGGCGGCGAACAGTTGCTGCTTGCTGCCGTAGTACCGCATCACCATCGACGGGTCGATCTTCGCGTCCTGGGCGATGGCCCGGATGGTGGCCCGCTCGTAGCCGTCGGCGGCGAACCGTTCTCGGGCTGCCCGGAGAATCGCGGCCCGAGTGCGGTCGGAACGGCGCGGGCTGGCCGGCGGGTCGGAAACGGTCATGACAACAAGCGTATGCCAACGAGCGTTGACATACCCGCGCCCGAAGCCTAATGTCGTCAACAAATGTTGGCCAACGCCCGTTGGCATCATCTGGGAAGGAGGCCGCCATGTTTCCCGCAACCACCGACGTCCTCGTCGTCGGGGCCGGCCCGGTCGGTCTCGTCACGGCTGCAACCCTGCGCCAGCGCGGCGTCGACGTGACCGTCGTCGACCAGGCCGCGGAGGGCGCCAATACGTCCCGCGCCGCCGTGGTACACGCGCACACGCTGGAGATCCTCGATACCGTCGGGGTGGCCGGGCCCCTCATCGAGCAGGGCATCCACGCGCCGCGCTTCACCATCCGAGACCGCGACCAGACGCTGGTGCCGGTCCGCTTCGATGACCTACCCACCCGGTTCCCGTACGCGCTGCTGGTTTCCCAGGCGGTGACCGAGGGGGTTCTGCTGGACCGGCTGACGGCCAACGACGGCGCGGTGCTGCGGCCGCACCGGGCGGTCGGCCTCGACCAGGTCGGCGACGGGTGCACGGTGACCTTCGCCGACGGGCGGACGATCCGCGCCCGGTACGTGGTCGCGGCCGACGGCATGAACAGCACGATCCGGCCACTGGCCGGCATCGGTTTCGGCGTCGCCGGCGACGAGGGGGAGTCTTTCATGCTTGCCGATGTCCGGGTGGACAGCGCCCTGCCCCGGGACGAGGTGGTGCTCTTCTTCTCCCGGTCGGGAATGGCCGTATGGGCGCCCCTGCCGGACGACACCGTCCGCATCGTCGCCGCCGTCGACCAGGCCCCGGAACACCCGGACGCCGGCTATGTCCAGGCGATCCTCGACGACCGGGGCCCGGTACAGACGCGCAGCAGAGTCCGCGAGGTCGTCTGGGGATCGCGGTTCCGGGTGCACCATCGGGTGGCCGACGCCTTCCGCGCCGGCCCGGTCCTGCTCGCTGGCGACTCCGGCCACGTGCACAGCCCTGCCGGCGGCCAGGGCATGAACCTTGGCCTGCAGGACGGCGTGGCCCTGGGCAACGCCCTCGCCCGCGTCCTCGCCGGCGAGCCGGAGTCGACGCTTGACGAGTACGCGGCGGCCCGCCGTCCGATCGCCCACGAGGTGGTCGAGTTCACCGAGCGGCTGACCCGCCTGGCCACCGCTCCACCGGCGCTCCGGCCGATCCGCAACGCGGCGCTGCGCACGCTCGCGGTCGCGCCGACGTTCCGGCGGTGGCTGGCCCGGCGGCTCTCCGGCCTCGTCTACCGCTGAACCGGGGCGATTAGGCTGGCCGGGTGACGGTCGAACAGCAGGCGGCACTGCCGGTAGCGGGCGGCGGCGTGACCCGGCGGCGCTCGCGCCGGGACGAGATCCTGGACATCGCGGTCGGCCTTTTCGCCGCGCGGGGCTACCACGGTGTTTCGATGGACGACATCGGCTCGGCCGCCGGGGTGACCGGACCGGCGCTCTACCACCACTTCGCCGGCAAGGAGGCGATGCTGGCCGCCGCGCTGATCCCGGTGAGCCAGGGCCTGCTCGACGGCGGGCGCCGCCGGGTGGCCGACCACCCCGCGGACCCGCGTGCCGCCGTCGAGTCACTGATCGACTTCCACGTCGAGTTCGCCCTGGCCAATCCCGCGGTGATCGCGCTGCACCTGCACGAACTCGACCGCCTGCCGGACGAGCCGCGGCGGCAGATCCGCCGGTTGCAGCGGCTCTACGTGGAGGAGTGGGTGTCGGCCCTGACCGCGCTGCACCCAGGGCTGAGCGCGGCCGAGGCCCGGGTACTGGCGCACGCGGCGTTCGGTCTGATGAACTCCACCCCGTTCCTGGGCGGTGAGGTCGACCGGCGTCGGCGCGCCGCCCTTCTGCGCACGGCCACCCTCGGCGCGCTGCTGGCCACCCCGGAGGAGAAATGATCGAGTCGCTGCTGGTCGCCAATCGGGGCGAGATCGCCCGCCGCATCATCCGCACCGCCCGGCGGCTCGGCGTACGGTCGATCGCCGTCCACTCCGAGGCCGACGCCGACCTGCCCTTCGTGGCGGAGGCCGACGAGGCGATCTGCATCGGCCCGGCCAACCCCGCCCAGAGCTACCGCAACGTCGAGGCCATCCTCGCCGCCGCGAAGTCGACCGGCGCCCAGGCCATCCACCCCGGGTACGGCTTCCTGTCCGAGAACGCCGACTTCGCCCGTACGGTCGGGAGCAGTGGCCTGATCTGGGTCGGCCCCGGCGCCGACGCGATCACCGCGATGGGCGACAAGATCAACGCGCGGAACCTGATGGCGGACGCCGGTGTCCCGGTGGCACCGGGAACGGCGGACCCGGCGGCCGACGCCGACGCGGCGCTGGCCGCGGCAGCCGGGATCGGCTACCCGGTCATGGTCAAGGCCGCCGCCGGCGGCGGCGGCATGGGGATGGCCGTCGCGCACGACGCGGGTGCGCTGCGGGCGGAGTACGACAAGGTCCGCGGATTCGCCGAGCGGATGTTCGGCGACGGGTCGGTGCTGATCGAGCGGTACTTCCCCCGGGTACGCCACGTCGAGGTGCAGATCCTCGGCCTGGCCGACGGCCGGGTGGTCGCCCTCGGCGAGCGGGAGTGCTCGGTGCAGCGGCGCAACCAGAAGCTCGCCGAGGAGTCGCCCTCGCCGGCCGTGTCACCCGAGTTGCGGGAACGCTTCCTGGCCGCGGCGGTTCGGGCGGGGGAGGCGGTCGGCTATCGCAACGCGGGCACGGTGGAGTGTCTGTTGGTCCCGCGTCAGCGGGACGTTGAGGGGCCTGGTTCCGACTCCGAAGAATTCTTTTTCCTGGAGATGAACACGCGGCTGCAGGTGGAGCACCCGGTCACCGAGTTGGTCTACGGGGTGGACCTGGTCGAGGAGCAGCTTCGGGTGGCGGCCGGCCTGCCGCCCACCTTCGATCCGGCCGATCTCGCGCCCCGCGGGCACGCGATCGAGCTGCGGATCAACGCCGAGGATCCGAAGCGATTCCTGCCAGGTCCGGGGGCTATTACCAGCTGGGTGGAACCGCGGGGTGAGGGGGTGCGGGTCGACAGCGGGTACGCCCTGGGCACGACCGTCACCCCGTACTACGACTCGCTGATGGCAAAGTTGGTCGTGCACGGCGCCGACCGGGCGGAGGCGATCGAGCGGGCCCGGGCGGCGGTGGCCGGCTTCCAGATCGCCGGTCCGAAGAGCAACCTGCCGTTCTTCGCCGAGCTGCTGGAGAATCCCGAGTTCCGCTCCGGGGACTATGACACCGGGATCGTCGGCCGGATGCGGTGAGGACGACCGGAGCAGAATGAGGTGGATCCCATGACGAAGTTGCCGGACACCGTGTCGATCCGCGAGGTCGGTCCGCGCGACGGGCTGCAGAACGAAGACCCGGTGCCGACCGACGCGAAGGTGAAGCTGCTCGAGGCGCTGTCCGGTACCGGCGTACGGCGGATCGAGGCGGTCTCCTTCGTGCACCCCAAGGCGATTCCGCAGATGGCCGACGCCGACGAGGTGTGGCAACGGGCGACGAAGTCGCCGGACGTGCGGTACTCCGCTCTCGTGCCCAACACCCGAGGCGCGCAGCGGGCGCTCGCGGCGGGCTTCACCGAGATCGAGGTGGTGGTCTCGGCGAGCGACACGCACAACCGGCGCAACGTCAACCGGTCCACCGGGGAGTCGCTGGACGACATCGCCGTGCTCATCGACCTGCTGCACCAAGCCGGCGCGCAGGCCGAGGTGATCGTGGCGACCAGCTTCGGCTGCCCGTACGAGGGTGACGTCGATCCCGACCGGGTGGCCGGCATCGTCGACCGGGTGGTGCGCGACGGCGCCGACCGGGTGGCCTTCGGCGACACCACCGGCATGGCCACCCCTCGCCGGGTGCGGGACCTGCTGGACGCGGTGCGCGACCGCAACGCGCACGTGCCGGTGCTGCTGCACTTCCACAACACCCGGGGTACGGCGCTGGCCAACGTGCTAACCGCGCTGGAGTACGGCGTCACCGAGTTCGACGCCAGTGTGGGGGGCCTCGGTGGCTGCCCGTACGCGCCGGGGGCCAGCGGCAATGTGGCCACCGAGGAGGTGGTGCACATGCTGCACGACATGGGGATCGACACCGGCATCGACCTCGACGCCCTGATCGAGGCGGCGCGGCTGGCCGAAGAGATGGTGGGCCGGCCGCTGCCGTCCGGCGTGCTGCGGGCCGGGCCGCGCACCCGGCTGGCGCCGAGCTAGCTGGCCCTCGCTCCGCTCGGGCGGGCTCGCGCCTCTTCAGGGCGGCGCCTTCGCCCTCTGGGCGCCAGCGACTTCGTCGCGGCGTCCTCGGGCTCCAGACGACGCCCGGCGCTCGCGACCAGGTTAGGGATGCGCTAACCTAACGATCGTTCAGGTCG
>DASVMV010000264.1:0-4281 GCA_036384155.1 Micromonosporaceae bacterium | reverse complement strand
CCGCCCTGCCGCCGGAACACCGCCAGCGCGGCGAGGCCGGCCAGCGCGAGCAGGACCGGAAGGCCGGCGGGCAGCAGCGGGGTCGTGACGACCGCGATGACGGCCCCCAGCGTGGCCACGGCGCGCGTCCGCCGGTCCCGCAGCGACGGCAGCAGGAGGGCGAGCAGCCCGGCCGGGAAGGCGGCGTCGAGTCCCCACCTGGTCGGGTCGCCGACCGAGCCCAGCAGCGCACCCAGGACCGTGCCGAGGTTCCAGACGACGAAGAGCGTGATGCCGGTCGACCAGTAGGCCCGCCGCCGTTCCGCGGTCCCGACGCGCGCCATGGCGAAGGCCACCGACTCGTCGACCATCAGGTGGGCGCCGATCAGCCGGTCGCGCCACCGGGCGCGGAGCGTGTCACCGAGCGCCAGCCCGAACGGGAGATGCCGGGCATTGAGCAGCAGGCCGGCGACGACCGCGGCCACCGGACTTCCCGCGGCGATGAGTCCGACCGCCAGGAACTGCGACCCCCCGGCAAAGACCAGTACCGACATTGCCACGGCGAGCCCGATCGGAAGGCCACTCGCGACGGCGATGGCACCGAACGACAGGCCCACGGCACCCACCGCCACCCCCAGAGCGCCGACGTCGCGGACCAGCCGCGGGTCGGTCGTTCGCCAAATCGTACGCATCGTTCATAATGATGAACGAGCACGAGCCGTACGTCAAATCGAACGATCGGACCGGCAGAGCGAACATGACCGAGAACGAGACCGCCGGCGCCCCGCTGGCTACCATCGCGCATGCCTTGCGCCGGGAGCGGGAACGGGCGGGTTTGTCGCTGGCCGAACTCGCCCGCCGGGCCGGCGTCGCCAAATCGACCGTCTCGCAACTGGAGAGCGGCACCGGAAACCCGAGCGTAGAGACGCTCTGGGCGCTGGGGGTGGCGCTCGGCGTCCCGTTCAGCCGGCTGGTCGAGCCGGCGACGCCGAGCGTGCGCGTGGTGCGCGCCGGAGAAGGCCCTCGGATCCGGTCGGACCAGGCCGACTTCACCGGCATCCTGCTGTCCGCCGGTGGTCCGCACGCCCGGCGCGACGTCTACGTGATCGAGGTGGAGCCGGGCGCCGGTCGGGATGCCGCGTCCCACACGCCGGGCAGCGTGGAGCACCTGATCGTGTCCGCCGGGCGGATGCGCGCCGGACCGGCCGCCGACCCCGTCGAGCTCGGTCCGGGCGACTACATCAGCTTCCCTGGCGACAGCCCACACCGCTACGAGGCGCTGGAGCCGGGCACGTTCGCGGTGCTGGTGATGGAACACCCCTGACGGGGCGCCGGAGCAGACGCGTAGAGCCGGGCCACCACGTCCTCGATATCCGGCTCGACGATGGCGATGTCGCGCAGCGCCCGAAGCGCGGCCACCTGGGTCACCACCTGGGCGGCAGTGGCCCCCTCGAGTGCGTAGACCAGTCGGCGGCCATCCGCATCGAGCGCGTGCAGCGGTGCGCCCGGCACGGCCGGCGGAGCGGCCACCGGCTCGTCGACGTCGACCACCACCAGGCGCCGGGAGCCGTACCGGGCGTGCAGCGCCTCGATGGTGCCGTCATGCACCACCCTGCCGTGGTCGATCACCACGAGCCGCCGGCAGAGCCGTTCGATGTCGGCCAGATCGTGGGTGGTGAGCAGGAGCGTGGTGTCGCCGGTGCGGCCGAGGTCGGCCAGAAAACCGCGGACGGCCTGCTTGCTGACCAGGTCGAGCCCGATCGTCGGCTCGTCGAGGAAGAGCACCTCCGGTCCGTGCAGCAGCGCCGCCGTGAGCTCGCCGCGCATCCGCTGGCCGAGCGACAGCTGCCGGACCGGGGTGTCCAGGAAGGCGTCCAGATCGAGGAGCTCGCGGCAGCGGCGCAGCCGGGCCCCGTGGTCGGCCGCCGGCACCCGGTAGACGTGCCGCAGCAGGTCGAACGAATCGCGCAGCGGCAGGTCCCACCACAGCTGCGAGCGCTGCCCGAACACCACGCCAATCCGCCGTGCCAGGCGGGTCCGCTGGGCGACCGGCACCAGCCCGCACACCCGTACGTCGCCGCCGGACGGCATCAGCAGGCCGGTCATCATCTTCAGGGTGGTCGACTTGCCGGCGCCGTTCGGGCCGATGTAGCCGACCATCTCGCCGCGCCGCACGCTGAGGTCGACGCCGTCGACGGCGGCCACCACGCGCTTCTCCCGGCGCCACCGGCCGGCCCGGACCCGTACCGGGAAATCCCGGCGCAGGTTTCGCGCCTCGATCATTGCTGCGGTCATGATCCCGTGCTCCGGTAGTGCCTGATGCCCATCCGCCACACGACCGTCGCGACCGCGGCGGCGGGCAGCGCGACGGCGGGCGCGACCCAGCCCACCCAGGTCGGCAGGCCGAGCGGATCGGGCCGGCCGAGCAGTGCCAGGCCCGGGTAGTACGCCACGAAGGCGAAGCCGAGGCCGTACGCGAACACCTGGCGGAACCACCCACTGTAGACCGTAATCGGGTACGACGTGAGGTCGCGCCCGCCGTAGGTGAACGCGTTGCCCACCTCGCCCGACTCGATCCACCAGAACGCCACCGACGCCGTGGCCACGAAGATCGAGCCGAAGAACACCGCGCCGGCGACCGGGGTGAGGCAGGCGAGCAGGATCCGGCCCGGCGTCCAGTCGATCCCGGCCGCCGCGAGCGCGACGGCGAGGACCGTGACGCCGAACACGGCCCGGGACGCCTTGCGCAGCGGCACGTCCATGAGCACCAGCTGGGGCAGCGCGGCGACGGGCCGTACCAGCACCGCGTCGAGGAGGCCGGTGCGCACGTACGTCCGCAGCTGACTCATGTTGCCCACCGCGAGGTTGGCGGCGGCGAACGCGCAGGCGGACAGACCAACGACGACCATGGCCGCGCGGATCTCGAAGCCGCCCAGTTGACGGGTGACGCCGAAGAGGACCAGCACGGTGAGCACGTCGAACGCGGTCGCCCCGACGTTGCTGACCAGGTCGATGGCGAACGACGTCCGGTAGGCGGCCTGCGCCCGGGCCTGCCCGCGCAGCAGGGCCAGGTAGGCGCCGGTCGCCCCGCGATCAGCCACCCTGCACCACCAGGCGTCGTTCGGCTCGTCGCTGCACCCACCGGCAGCTGGCCAGGACCACGACTGCCCACACCGCCTGGAGCGCCACGATTCCCACCTGGATCGACCCGCTGTCCCGCTCCAGCAGGACGTCCAGCGGCGCCTGGAAGAGGCTGGGCAGCGGGGTGGCCAGCCAGATCGTGACGTAGACCCAGTCGGGCAGGAAGCGCAGCGGAAAGTAGAGGCCGGCCAGGATGCCCGAGGCCAGCGTCCACACGACCATCGGACCGCGGGCGTCCAGCAGCCAGTACGCCGTGGCGTTGACCAGATACCGGCAGCCGAAGCAGATCACCACCGCCAGCGTCGCGGACACGAGGAAGAGCGGCACGGTCCACCACCGTCGCGGGACGTACACGTCGAAGAAGAGCGGACCAACCAGGACCGGCGGCAACAAGCGGGTCAGCACCGCGTACCCGGCGCGGCCGAGGTCGGTCGCGAGGTAGCTGACCACGGGTTCAACCGGGCGGAGCAGGTCGGCCGCGACTTCGCCGGTGCGGATCCGGTCCGCCAGCTCGGTCCAGCCCCAGAGCAGGACCACCGCGAGCAGACCCTCACCCACCCAGACAAAGGTGACCAGCTGCCTCCGGTCGTACCCGGCGGCGAGGCCACCGGCCCCGCTGGCCACCGCGAGGAGCACGTAGCACTTCAGAAAGCCGAAGACGATGTTGGTGAAAATGCCGGCGACGGTCGCCTGGCGGTACGTCGAATAGCGGCGGAAGCCCGAGGCGGTCAGGGCGGTGAAGGCGCGGACGAACGACCCGGTTTCTCGGTCTCGGAACAGTGACCCACTGGCGACCACGGAGCTCACGCCGCTAACCTCCTTTCCGCAGGACGCTGGAGCGGGGGCCGGGCGACCCTATGTGGTCCCCGCGGCAGCCGCGCAACAGGTTTTCGAGGTGACGACGCCGTGAGCGCACAACGCAACTGGGTGCTCGTGGGCGCACGTCATACATATGTGACGGGATCGACGGCGAGCGGGCCGAACGGATCCCCGCCGTGAGCGGTGCCGACCGGTGGGGCCGCTCCGACGAACCGGGCTGGGTGCGGGCGTCCACCGATGAATGGGCGGCGACGGCCCCCGGCGAGCAGTATCCGGGCCACCGCGTCGACGAGCCGCCAGCCCGCCGCCCGGGCCGCGGCCGGCCGTCCGCCGCGTCCGGCC
>DASVMV010000263.1:0-12375 GCA_036384155.1 Micromonosporaceae bacterium | reverse complement strand
CCCCGGCGACCGGCCAGCGGCTCCCCCCGGCGACCGGCCCGAGGGCCCGCCGAGCCGCTGAACCACCCGCACCGGTCCGGCCGCTCCGGTCCGTCCGCTCCGGCCCGTCCGCTCCGGCCCGTCCGCCCAGGCCGACCCGCTCCCCCGGCCCCTTACCAGTTGGTCGAACCCGCCACCTCGGGCCACGGCCGGTCCAGCGGTTTGATCAGGTAGGCGATACCGCCGGACCCCCCCGAAACGCCGCCCTTGGCGTTGGTCCGCTTGGTGCGCAACCAGACCTGCTCGAACTGCTCCCGCAGGTAGACGTGACGCACGGCGTCGTTCGACGGCGAGGCCGGGTCGTTCACCACGACGTCACCGTCGGGCGTGAAGCCCACCACGACGAACAGGTGCCCGGACGTGCCATAGCCCGCACCATCGAGCTCGGTCTCGAGGAACGACTGGCTGGTCACCACCGGGATGCCGGCGGCGATGAAGTGCTCCAGCTCGTCCAGCGAGTGCAGGCGGGTCACCTTGGCCTCGAGGCCCGGGAACGACGCGGCGTACGCGGTGTTGAAGGGCCAGTTGCCGGCGCCCTGGTACGCGTAGTCGTAGACCATCCGGGCGGCGTGGTTGACCGTCGGGTCGGGATACTTCGGATTCACCCAGGACGTGTCCGCGGCGGACGGTCCGCGTCCCCAGTACTCCACGACCATCTCGGTAGACGTGGGCGAGCACCAGGCCTCGCCGCCGCCGTCGTACTCCTTGTAGTGGTTCTTGTGGACGTCCTGTGAATAGCGGGGTACGGACAGCTCGGTTCCCCAGGCGATGCCCCCCGCGCTCGGGGTAACGGTGAACCGGTCCGGCACGTACGAGCTCATCGCGCCGAGCGTCCAGACCCGCGGTGCGGTCTGCTGCTCGGGCGCCCGGTAGAGGGTCAGCCGCAACTGGTACGCCCGCAGCATGACGCCGTTGTTGACGTCGTCGATCGAGAAGGTATCGGTCCAGATCGTCGACCACGGGTCGCCCTGGCCGTTGACGCTGGTCCGCTTGATGTCCTGATCGCCGGCGGCCCAGCGGCCCATCACGTACCACGGGGTCTGGCCGCCGGTGTTGTAGGTGCCCTGCATCTCGATCTGGATCCAGGTGCCGGCGGGTGTCTCGGCGTTCCAGGAGGCCACGAGTTCGCTGGCGGCGAACCCGATCTGGGTCACCGGGGACGTCCAGGTGGCGTAGCTCCAGGTCCGGGTGAGGCCGGTGTGCGGGTCGGTGTAGTCGGTGGTGCCGGCCGGACTGCCCATGGTGAGGCCGGCCCGGCCATCGTCGACCGCGAGGGTGCCGGCGTGGCTGCCGCCGCTCCAGTCGCGGAACGTCGACCAGTCCTGATAGGTGATCTGTTCGTCGTGCTCGGGCGAACGGGTCGGTCCGGCCTGGGCGGGGGCGGTGGTGCTCACGAGGGCCAATGCGGTGATGCCGACGGTGATGCCGGTGCGGACGAGCGCGCGGGGGCGGGGTCTGGCCATGAGGTGCTCCGCGGGATCGAGGTTGGCGTGCCGTCACTATGCCGTGCGACGACAATTTTCGCCAGAGCTGTTCGGCCGGAAACTCCTTGCCAACATGACGGTTCCGTCGAGGCTGCGGTCGTTTCCGGTCTCCCCGCCGATTCGTCTCCATCCAAGATCGACAAGGAGACATGGTCGGCGGTGCGCTACCGTGCTTACGACTGCTCTGCAGCGAAGCCGGTGGGAAACCGGCGCTGTCCCGCAACTGTGATGCTCCCGTGGCACATCCCGGGGGATAAGCCAGGTCGCCTGCGGCGCGGTCGCGACACGCGCTCTCGAGGAGGGGCGCCTCGCGGGCGGGTCCCGGGTTCCGGCCCCTGTCGGCGATGCACCAGATCCTCGACCGACAGGAGGACCGATGTTCAGACGTACCCCCCGACTCGCGGCGGTCATGCTCGGCGCCGCCACCCTGGCCCTCGGCGCCTGCGCCGACGACACGACCAGCCAGCCGGCCGCGGATGCCACCACGGCCGCTGCCTTTCCGGTCACCGCGGGCAGCGTCACGCTGCAGGAGCGGCCCGATAAGATCGTTTCGCTGTCGGCGACGGCGACCGAGATGCTCTTCGCGATCGACGCCGGCCAGCAGGTGACCGCGGTGGACGACAATTCGAACTACCCGCCGGAGGCGCCGAAGAGCGACCTGTCCGGCTTTACCCCCAACGCCGAGGCGATCGCCGCCAAGAGTCCCGACCTGGTGGTCATCTCCAACGACATCAACAACATCAGCGCTCAGCTCGCCAAGCTGAAGATTCCGGTCTATCTGGCGCCCGCGGCGAAGACCCTTGATGACTCGTACGGCCAGCTCAGCGACCTGGGCAGACTCACCGGTCACCCGGACCAGGCGGCGGCTGTCATACAGCGGATGAAGGACGACATCGCCAAGCTGATCAAGGATCTGCCGCAGCGGTCGGACAAGCTGACCTACTTCCACGAGCTGGGCCCGGAGCTCTACACCGCGACCAGCAGGACGTTCATCGGCTCGATCTACGCGCTGGCGGGCTTGGCGAACATCGCCGACCCGGCAGACGCGAGTGGAGCGGCCGGCGGTTATCCGCAGCTGTCCCAAGAGGTGATCGTGAAGGCGAACCCCGACTTCGTCTTCCTCGCCGACACGAAGTGCTGCAAGCAGACCCCGCAGACGGTAAAGGCCCGCCCGGGCTGGGCCGGCGTCACGGCCGTACGCAGCGGGCAGATCGTGCCGCTGGACGATGACATCGCCTCCCGCTGGGGTCCGCGGGTCGTCGACCTGCTCCGCGACGTCGTCGACGCGGTCGCCAAGGTGCCGGCGTGAGCAGGTGAAGGCGTCGATGGATCAGGACGCGTTGACCAGGCGCCACCTCCCGGCACCGGCCGGACCCGACCGACCGGAGCCGGCCGGCCGGGCTCGGCCGGTGCCCGGCGGCCCCGGCCGGTCCCGGCTATCCGTGCGCTGGGTGGCCGCCGGTGTGTTGGCCGTACTGGTCGCGCTGGTCGCCGGCGTGGCGTTCGGCCCGGTCAGCCTGCCGCCGGGCAGCGTGGCCGTCGAGCTGCTGAATCTCCTGCCCGGCGTGCACCTGGACAGCGGCCTGAGCGAACGGGAGGTCGCGATCGTCACTCAGCTGCGCCTGCCGCGCGTGGTGCTCGGGCTGCTCGTCGGCGGGATGCTGGCCCTCGCCGGCGGTTGCTACCAGGGGGTTTTCCGCAACCCGCTGGCCGATCCGAACCTGCTCGGCGTGGCGGCCGGCGCCGGCTTCGCGGTGACCGCGGTCATCGCTATCAGGGCGAGCACCGGAGCCGCGCCGGGAGATGCCATCGGCGGACTGCCGCTGACCACGCCGGTCGCCGCGTTCGTCGGCGCCATCGCCGCGGTGACGATGACCTACCTGCTCGGCGTGGCCGGCGGGCGAGACCGGTCCCCGGCGACCCTGATCCTGGCCGGCGTCGCCGTTTCCGCGTTCCTCGCCGCCGGTCAGACGTACTTCATGCAGCGCAACATCGACGACATCCGCGAGACGTACTCGTGGCTGCTCGGCCGGCTGTCGACCGCGGGGTGGCACGACGTTCGTGTGCTGCTGCCGTACGCGGCGGTTTCGGCGATCGTCGTGCTGCTGCTCCGCCGGGAGCTGGACGTCCTCGCGGTCGGCGACCAGGAGGCCGCGAGCCTCGGCCTGCATCCGCAGCGATCGCGCTATCTGCTGCTGGCGGCCGCCTCGCTGGGCACCGCGGCGGCCGTCTCGGTATCCGGCCTCATCGGGTTCGTCGGCATCATCGTGCCGCACACCGTACGGCTCGTCGCCGGCGCCAGCTACCGGGCGATCCTGCCGCTGTCCCTGCTCTTCGGCGGGGCGTTCCTCGCGCTGGCCGACGTGGTGGCCCGCACCGCGAGCGCCCCCGCCGAGATCCCGATCGGCGTGGTGACCGCCTTCGTCGGCGCGCCGTTCTTCGTGTTGGTGTTGCGCACCACGAAGCGAGTGGCGGTATGAGCGCGAGGCGGGAGCGAGCGCCAGCGAGCGAGCCCCGCGATCGCGAACGGAACGCCGGCAGCGGGCGCGAATCGGCCGCGCCCGCTGTCGAGGTGGCGGGACTCCGGGTGGATCTCGGCGGCACGCCGGTACTGCGTGGGATCGACCTGACCGTCGCTGCCGGGGAGTGGGTCACGGTCATCGGCCCGAACGGCGCCGGCAAGTCGACCCTGCTGCGGGCGGTCGGCGGTCTCCTCGCGGCGCGCGGGGCGATCCGGCTGCACGGCACGCCGAGCGAACGGCTCAGCCGTCGCCACCGGGCGCGGGTGGTCGCGACGGTGGCCCAGTCGCCGGTGGTGCCGCCCGGCATGCTGGTGCTGGACTACGTGCTGCTCGGCCGGACGCCGTACGTACCGCCGCTGGGCCGCGAGTCGGCCGCGGACCTGGCCGCGGTGTACGACGTGCTCGATCGACTGGATCTGACCGGGTTCGCCGGTCGCGAGCTGGCCACCCTCTCCGGTGGTGAGCGCCAACGCGTCTTCCTGGCCCGGGCGCTCGCGCAGGGGGCGGACCTGCTGCTGCTCGACGAGCCGACCAGCGCCCTGGACATCGGGCACCAGCAGGAGGTGCTCGAACTGGTTGACGAGCTGCGCCGGGATCGCCGACTGACCGTGCTCGCGACCATGCACGACCTGTCGATCGCCGGTGAGTACGCCGACCGCCTGGTGCTGCTGGACGCCGGACGGGTGGTGGCCGACGGTCCACCCCGTGCAGTGCTCACCGAGGAGTTGCTCGCCGTCCACTACCGCGCTCGGGTGCGGGTCGTCCACGGCGAGCATGGACCGCTGGTCGTGCCGGTCCGGCCGGCGTGACCGGCGGCAGCCGGCGGCGATCAGGGTCGCGTGCGCTTCAACGCGATGACCGTAAAGACGGCACCCTGCGGATCGGTCAGCACGGCGAAGCGGCCCTGGGGGAGGTCCTCCGGTGGGACGGGAACCGCGCCGCCAAGCTCGGTGGCCCGGGCCGCGGTCGCATCGGTGTCCTCGACCGCGAAGTAGACCATCCAGTGCGGCGGCAGGTCGGCGGGCCACTCGTCGCCCACCATCGGCAGCATTCCCGCGACCCGCCGATCGCCGAGCTTGAAGGTGGTGTAGATGATCGCGCCGACGGTTTCGTCCTCGGCCTCCCAGCCGAACACCGTGCGATAGAACGCCTTGGATCCGTCCGGGTCCCGGGTGGTCAGCTCGTTCCAGCTCAGCGAGCCCGGCTCGGTGAACAGGTCGGCGCCGGGCATCGCCATGGGCTGCCAGACCGAGAACGGCGCGCCCGCCTGGTCGAGGAACGCGGCCATGCGCCCCTGGTCCATCACGTCGAAGGGTGCGACCAGCACCTGGCCACCGGCGGCCGCAATCCGTCGAGCGGCGGCATCGGCGTCATCGGTCGCGATGTAGGTCGACCAGGCCGACGGCTGAGCCTCGGTGAACAGCGGGCCGGCACCCGCCACCGTCTTGTCGCCTTTTCGGAACAGCGTGTAGCCCCCGGCCTCGGGCTGCGGTGAGACGTACGCCGTCCAACCGAAGAGCGCGGTGTAGAAGCGCGTGGCGTCTTCGAGATCGGAGGTGCCCAGGTCAACCCAGTTCGGGGTGCCTGGTGCGACGGTGGTCATGATCTCTGCTCCTCCCGGCAGCGGTCGGGTAGCGGTCAGGTAACGGGCTCGTGGTCAGGTGTGTCGCCTGTTCCGCATCCTGGCACCGCCGTGCGACGGCCGACGCCCGAACCTGGCATACTGGCAGCGGTCCATATGCACAGCGGCCGATCTGCGTTAGGTTTCCGTGCTATGCGGATACGAGCGATCTCCGTTCTGGTCCTTTCCCTCGGCGTACTGGCGAGCACAACGGGCTTCACGACACCGAGCCTGACGACTACTGGGCCTACGTCGCAGTCCGACCTCGGTTGGGACCTGTCGCCGACCGGCGTAACGGCACGGCTGCGCGGGCTGTCCGTCGTCGACGAAAGCGTGGTCTGGGCCAGCGGCAGCGGCAGCACGGTCCTGCGAACGGTCGACGGCGGGCGCACCTGGCAGCAGGTCGGTCCAAAAGTCGAGCCGACGCTGCAGTTCCGCGACATCGAGGCATTCGACGCCGACCATGCGGTGATCCTGTCGATCGGGCCGGGCGCGGAGTCGCGGGTGTACCGCACCGACGACGGTGGGCAGACCTGGGTCGAGACGTTCCGCAACGACGATGACCGGGCGTTCTACGACTGCATGGCGTTCTTCGACCGGTCGCGCGGGCTCGCGTTGTCCGACCCTGTCGACGGGCGGTTCCGCATCCTGTCCACCACCAACGGTGGCCGGTCGTGGAGGGTACTGCCCGCCGCCGGCATGCCGCCGGCACTGGACGGTGAGTTCGCGTTCGCGGCGAGCGGCACCTGCCTGGTGACCGCCGACAGCGGGCCCGACATCGCCTGGTTCGCCACCGGCGGCGGGTCCGCGGCCCGGGTCTTCCGCAGCGACGACCGCGGCTACACCTGGCAGGTGACCGACACGCCGGTTCCGAGCGGCCCCACCGCGGGGATCTACTCGCTGGCCTTCCGCAACTCCTGGCACGGCGTAGCGGTGGGCGGCGACTTCGCCGTGCCGGATGCCGCGCCCGACGGCGCCGCCGTCACCGGTTCCGGGGGCGCAACATGGCGCCGTGCGGCACGGCCGCCTGGCGAGTACCGCTCCGGTTCGGCCTGGATCAGTCCCTTCCTGTGGGTTGCCATCGCAGTGGGTCCCACCGGCAGCGACATCAGCTACGACGGCGGTAACACCTGGGGCCGGTTCGACGACGGTAGCTTCGACGCGGTGGACTGCGCCGCTGGCCTGGTGTGCTGGGCGTCCGGGGAGCAGGGCCGGGTGGCGGCGCTGCGCTGGCGGTAGGCCCGGCCCAAGGGTTACAGCGGTGCGGGCAACGGCTCGGCGTGCACCACGGCCAGCCGGGACACCGCCCGGGTGAGCGCCACGTAGAGACGGTGCAGTCCACGCACCTCGGCCGCCACGATCCGGGCCGGCTCCACGACCACCACGTGGTCGTACTCGAGGCCCTTGACCAGCGTTGCGGGCACCACGGTGACCCGCGGAGCGGACTCCACCGCGGTCGATGTCTCGTCGAGCGTGGCGGCCTCGATGCCGGCGGTCCGTAGCGCCGCCAGCAGCCGGGCGACCGCGGTGTCCTCGGCGATCACGGCGACCGAGCCGTCGTGCGCGAGCGCCGCGCGTACCTCGGCCACCGTCGCCGCCGCCACCTCGGGCACCGACCGGACGTGCAGGGTGCCGTCGCGCCGCAGCGACTGGGCCGGGGGTACGGCGACCGCGAGCGCCGGCAGCAGCCGGTTGGCGAATGCCACCACCGCTGCGGGCACCCGAAAGCCGATCGTCAACGGCACGACGGCGGCGTCCGGCTTGCCGAAGTGGGCGAGCGTTTCCCGCCAGTCCGCGGCCGCCCACGGTGCCGTTCCCTGCGCCAGGTCGCCGAGCAGGGTGAGGGAGGCGTGCTCGCTGCGCCGGGCGATCGCGCGGCACTGCATCGGCGACAGGTCCTGCGCCTCGTCGACCACTACATGGCCGAAGCTCGGAAGGCGCTCGATGAGTCCGGCCGCCTCGTCGATCAGCACCGCGTCCGCGGCGGTCCAGCGCGCCGCCTTCACCGAGCGCGGCGGCTTCGGCCACCGCAGCATGCGCTGCTCGTCGGTGGTGAGCAGGTCGCCGGCCGCGGTCGCAAGCCGTTCCGGATCGGAGAGCAGGGCAAAGACCAACCCTTCCGGGGTGAGCGCCGGCCACACCTGGTCGAGGAAGTCGGTCACCGGCCGGCTCCGCCCCATCCGGCGCAGCCACGCGTCGCCCGGCGACTCGGCGCGCCGCGCCTCGGCCTGCCGCTGGAGAAAACCAACCACGCGGGCGCGGACGCGCTCCCGCCCGGTCGCGTAGGGCAGCCCCTCCCGGCGCGCCTCGTCGACGACCCGGCGCAGCGCCTCCGGGCTGATCCGCCAGCGGTACGAGCCGTCGGAGACGACGATCGGCTCCTCGGGCTTGCGGACGTACCCGTGCAGCGCCCGGCGCAGCACGGCCGCCATCCGCGCGTCGTGCTTGAGCGCGGCGGTGGCCGCCGCTTCCGCGGCCCGAACCGGAACGCGTGTGATCAGCTCGTCGATGGTGGCCTGGGCCACGTCGACCTCGCCAAGCGCCGGCAGCACGCCGGAGATGTAGGACATGAACGCTCGGTTCGGTCCGACGATGAGCACGCCGGAGCGGCGGAGCCGCTCGCGGTGCAGATAGAGCAGGTACGCGGCGCGGTGCAGGCCGACGGCGGTCTTCCCGGTCCCTGGTGCGCCCTGTACGCAGATGGAGTCGGCCAGGTCCGCGCGGACGAGTTCATCCTGCTCCGGCTGGATCGTGGCCACGATGTCGCGCATCGGTCCGACGCGGGGGCGCTCGATCTCCGCCGTCAGGATCCGGCTGGCCGTGCCCAGTTCCTCGCCGCGGTCGAGGTGCTCGTCTTCGAAGCTGGTGAGCAGGGCATGCCGCGCCTTCCGGCCGGTGGTGCCCTCCCGGCCGGTGGTGGCCTCCCGGCCGGTGGTCGCCGTGCCGAAGCCGAAGCGGCGACGTACCCGCACACCCTGCGGGTCGCGGGCGCTGGCTCGGTAGAACGCGCGGGACACCGGCGCCCGCCAGTCGAGCACCATGGGCTCGCCGGCGTCGTCGGCAACGTGCCGGCGACCGATGTGGTAGCTCCGTCCCGCGTGGTCGGCCGCCTGGTCGGGCTGCGCGCCGCCCGGATCCTGTCGCCACGAGTCCAATGGGCGGGAGTCGGATCGGTCGGAGTGGGATCGGTCGGAGTGGGATCGGCCGGAGTGGGATCGGTCGGAGTGGGATGGGCCGGACTCGGACGGGCTGAAGTCGAGTCGGCCGAAGAAGAGCGGTGTGCTCGGGTCGTCGGCGAGTTCGGCCACCCGGCGGGCGAGCGCGGAGCCGAGGGATTCCGCGGCGAACGCGTCACCGGCGATGTTGTGGCCGGTGGCGTACAGGGACTCGGCCCGCTCGCGCATTCGCCGCAGCGCGGCGCGGGAGGCCGCCAGGTGGGCACGTTCCGCGGCAAGCTGGCGATCGAGGTCCCCTTCGGTCGGGTCCGTACCCCGCTCGGCGCGGTCGCCGACCCGCGGGCTGGGGTTGGCGTTGGGGTCGACGCCGCCGCGCGGGCGCGGGTGGGAGTCCGCTCCCTCGCTCCGGACGGCAAGTTGGTCGTGGTGGTCGTCTTCGATGGCGGTCGGGTGGGCGGGCAGGGTCATCCGACGTACCTTCCGGCGCGTTTGTGATCGTCGACCTATGGATGGCCTGGGGGCCGCCCGGCGCTCCGTCGGTGCGGTGCCGGCTGTGCCCGTCGAACTGCGTCGCGCGGCGCGCGAGCGTTCCAGCCTACGACCCGGCGGCGGGGCGGGCCACGCATTTATCCCTCGCCAGCGACGGGCCCCGCCGCAGCCGTCAGGATCTTCGGTGGTACAGGTTGCGGCGTGGGCGTTGCAGCGGATCGAGCCACGCCGGCGGAACGAACTCGGGCATGCCGTCGGCCGCGAGGTGCACGGCCCAGTCGCCGGCGTGGATGAGCCGGTGGTGGTGGCCGCAGAGTAGGACGGCATTGTGCAGCGCCGTCGGGCCACCGTCGGTCCAATGGACCACGTGGTGGGCGTCGCACCAGCGGGGTGGCCGGTCGCAGCCGGGGAAAACGCATCCCCGGTCGCGCAGCACCAGCGCCCGGCGCAGCGGCCCGGTGATCAGCCGGCGCTGCCGCCCGACGTCGAGGACCTGGCCGGCGCCGCCGAGCACGGCCGGGAGGATACCGGCGTCGCACGCCAGCCGGCGCACCGCGGCGGGGGTCAGTCGCACGCCGGTGTCGAGCGCTCCGGTCCCGAGTCGGCCGGCCAGCGCCTCATGTTCGACGGTTACGACGACCTGCGGCCCGTCGCCGCCGTTCGCGGGTAGCTGGCCGGTGTGCAGGGCGAGCCGGCACACCTCGCCGAGCGCGTCCGCGCGCCGCTGCCCGGGGGTGCGGTCGTCGTCCGGGCCGGCGGGTGCGCACAGCGGGTCGATGGCTGCCCGCACCACAGCGGCTGTCTCCACGTCGAGGCTGCCGGAGAGCCGGACCTGCCCGTCGGGCTGGTCGGACAGAGTCACGTGGCGCCGCGAAAGCGCCCGCGCCGCGGTCGCCTGCAGCGCCCGGAGCTCGACGTGGTCGGCGAGATCGGGAGCGACATGAGAAAGGACGCGTTCACCGAGGCGGCGCAGAATCTCGGGCTCGAACCGGTCGGCCCAGTCGACCAACAACTGTGCGGCCTTCTCGGTGACCTCGGCCCCGGCCTCCGCCGGAACCGCCGCCACGGCCTGGGCGATGACCCGACCCTGCTCGACCGAGATCGTTCCGCGGACCAGCGCGTCGCGCACCACCGCCGGAGCGGAATCCAGCGAGCCGGCCAGGTCGACGAGCCGCCGGGTCGCCGGCCCACCGATGCGCAGCCGATCCCGCAGCCACACCGCCGTCGACGACGCCCCGTCCGCTTTCGCCAGGCCGCGGCCGTCGATCTCCCGGACCAGCGTCAGCTGCACCGCGGCCAACCGCTGCTCGGCCATGTGCACGGCGTCCAACGCGGCGACCAGCTCAGTGTCACCTAACGCCCACACCGAGACGTCAGCGCACGCCGAGGCAGCCTCCGCTATCTGCGCCAACGTCTCCCACATGACCCGACACTAGAACATACGTACGACAGAACTCGCTCGTTACCGACCTGGGTTCCCGCCCCATTCGCGGCCGGCGCGGCGTCCCCAGCAGAGGTACGCCACCGGACCGATCGGCTGGACGAAGATGCCCAGCCACCAGAGCTTCTTGGGCCCCTGGATCAGTCGTTGCGGCCGCCGAGCCAGGTCCGCCGCAGCCGCCGCCGTCAGGACCAGCTCGATCGGCGCCAATACGAGTACGGCGCTGCGCTGCCAACGCGGCAGCTCATGCCATTGTCGACGTCTCACGTCTGCCTCCCGGCTGGTCATCCGCCCGGGACGAGCCATCGCTCGTCAACGGTACCGGCGTCGGGACTGCTTCGGGTCGCCGTGGCGCCGGGATATTGGCGGACCGGGCGGCGGACCCAGGATCATGTGGGCATGAGCGAGGGCGGGGCCGAACCGCGCCGGGTGACGATCCGCGACCCGCAGGTGATGCGGGCGCTGGCTCACCCGGCGCGGCTGACCATCATGGAGCACCTGTCGACGACCGGCGCGGCGGTGACGGCCACCAGCTGCGCGGACATCGTCGGCCTGTCGCCGAGTGCGACCAGCTACCACCTACGGGAGCTGGCCCGGTACGGGCTCGTGGAGGCGGCGGCCAGCCGCGGCGACGCCCGGGAGCGGCTCTGGCGCAGCTCGGTCCAGTCCTGGCAACTCGATCTGCGGTCCGACGCCACCGCGGAAACCCAGGCCGCCGAGCAGACCTTGCTCGACGTTTACCTGGCCCGGGACTTCGAGCGGGTACGGGAGTGGGTACGCCGGGCCCGGTCCGAGCCGAAGGAGTGGCAGGAGGCGGCGGTTATCTCCGGACCGATGCTGCTGATGACCGCCGAGGAGTTGACGGCGCTCAACGCGGCGGTCCGAGAACTCTTCGAACGGTACCGACGACGGGCCCGGGTCGCCGACCCGCCGGCAGGCGGGCGGACGGTGGCGATCCATTACGCGGCCCTGCCCCAGCCGTGAACCCGTTGCCTTCAAAGATGTGAAAGACTATTTTCGAAAGATGTCCTTCACATCCTCGCACCGGTCGACGTCCCGCTGGTCGGATGTGTATGTCACGGCGGCCACCCGTGGGGTCTCCAGGTGTGGCGACTTCCTCGCGGCCACGGCACTAGCGCTCGCGCTCCAGTCCGAAGGGGCCGGTGGTCTGGCCGTATCGGGCCTGATGCTCGCCGCCACGCTTCCGCTCGTGGTCCTCGCCCCGCTGACCGGGCGCCTGGCCGATCGGGTGGACAGCCGCCACCTGCTGGTCGCCGCCGGGCTCGGCCAGTCCGCGGTGTGCACCGCGTTGGCGTACGTCGACGAACCCGTACTGATCGTCGTTCTGGTGGGCCTCCTCGCGTGCGGCCTGGCCGTGACCCAGCCCACCCTGGCCGCGCTGCTGCCACAGATGGTTCGCCACGAGGACCTGCCGCGAGCGAGCGCCATCAACCAGACCGCGGGCTGGCTCGGTATGCTCGCCGGCCCCGCGCTCGCCGGACTCCTCGTCGGGGGGTTCGGCGTACGGGTGCCGCTGCTGATCGACGCGGCGAGTTTCCTATTCCTCGTGGTGGCCGGCCTGGTGCTGCGGACCCGTCGGGGC
>DASVMV010000262.1:0-2083 GCA_036384155.1 Micromonosporaceae bacterium | reverse complement strand
GCCTCGAGGCCAAGATCGTGCGCTCGGGCGGGCAGCCGGCGGTGATCGCCACCCGCCCGGCTCCACCCGGTGCGCCCACGGTGCTGCTGTACGCGCACCACGACGTCCAGCCGGTCGGCGACCGCACGCTGTGGGAGAGCGACCCGTTCGAGCCGGTCGAACGCAACGGACGGCTCTATGGCCGGGGTGCCGCGGACGACAAGGCCGGCATCATGGCGCACGTTGCGGCGCTGCGGGCATTCGGTGACGCGCTCCCGGTCGGGGTGGTGCTCTTCATCGAGGGTGAGGAGGAGTTCGGTTCGGACTCCTTTGAGCGGCTGCTGGTCGAGCACCGGGATGAACTAGCCGCCGACGTGATCGTGATCGCCGACTCCGGCAACTGGGACATCGGCGTACCCGGCCTCACCACCTCCTTGCGCGGCATCGTCAACTGCTTCGTGGAGGTCCGTACGCTGTCGCACGCCGTACACAGCGGCATGTTCGGCGGCCCGGTGCCGGACGCGCTCACCGCGCTGTCTCGGCTGCTGGCCACGCTGCACGACGACGCCGGCGATGTGGCCGTGGCGGGACTCGTGGGCCGGGACGGCGCAACGGTTGACTATCCGGAAGACCGGCTGCGCGATGAGGCCGGCGTGCTCGACGGTGTGTCGTTCATCGGCACCGGCCGGCTGACCGACCGGATCTGGACCAAGCCGTCTGTGTCGGTGCTCGGCATCGACGCGCCGCCCACCGCCGAAGCTCCCAACGCCTTGGTGCCCGCGGCCAAGGCGAAGCTGAGCATGCGGCTGGCTCCAGGAGACGACGCGAAGGCCGCGTACGCCGCGCTGGACGTGCACCTGCAGAAGCACGCCCCGTGGGGGGCGCGGGTCACGCTGACCCGGGAGCACGACGGCGAGCCGTGCGTCATCGACGCCTCCGGCCCGATGTACGACGCCGCCCGTTCCGCGTTCCGCTCCGCGTGGGACGGCACGGAGCCGGTGGACATGGGACTCGGCGGGTCGATCCCGTTCATCGCGACCTTCCAGGAGATGTTCCCGCGCGCGGCGATCCTGGTGACCGGGGTCGAGGATCCGCACTCGGCGGCGCACGCTCCCAACGAGAGCCTGCACCTTGGCGAGTTCGCCCGGGTCTGCCTGGCCGAGGCGCTACTGCTGGCCAACGTGGCCCGGGCGGGCTCGGCCGGCTGACGCGTCGCCGCCCGGCCCGGACCCGCCGGGAAGAAACGGATGCGGAGACAGCTTGTAGGCACTACTGTTTCGAACATGAGTACGAAAGAGGCCATCACGCGGCTCGACGCCGCCGTCGACGCCCTGCGGGATGTCGACGTCGCCACCTGGTCCGACGAGAGCCTGCGGGCCGAGCTCGCTGACCTGTCCGCCGCGCTCTGCGCGCTCGACTCGGTCCTCGCCCGGGTGGCCGACCAGGTACGCGCCCGCGGGCTGCGGGTCGAGGAGCCAGCGGCCGCCTAGCGCCGCTGTGCGGTGCCGGAAACGGCGGTGTCGGCGGCGGCTGCCAGGATGAGGACGTGCGGTTCCTCGACCTGGCGGCCACCTCCGCCGCCGTCACGGCCACGTCCGGTCGCCGAGCCAAGATCGGGTTGCTGGCGTCCGCTCTTCGCGGGTTGACTCCCGCCGAGATCGTGCCCGGCTCCGCCTATCTGGCCGGCGAGCTGCGTCAGCGGCAGACCGGGGTGGGCTACGCCAGCCTGCGTGACCTGCCCCCGCCCGCCGACGAGGCCCGCCTGACCGTGGCGGCCGTCGACGCGGCGATCGACGAGATCACCGCGGTCTCCGGGCCTGGCTCTCAGACGCGCCGACGCGACCTGCTCGGCGCCTTGTTCGCCGCCGCAACGGTCGACGAGCAGCGGATGCTGGTCGGGTTGTTCAGCGGTGAGCTCCGCCAGGGCGCCCAGGCCGGGCTGCTCACGGACGCGATCGCGCAGGCGGCCGACGTGCCGCTGCCCGTGGTGCGGCGCGCGTTGCTGCTCTCCGGCGATCTCAAGGCGGTGGCGCTCGCCGCGCTGACCGGCGGGGCGGACGCGCTCGCGGCGTTCGCGCTGCAGGTGGGCCGGCCCTTGGCCCCG
>DASVMV010000261.1:0-10121 GCA_036384155.1 Micromonosporaceae bacterium | reverse complement strand
GTCGCGCTCGGCCTGGCCCCCGCGCTGGTCCTCACGACAACGGGGCGCCGGTCCGGCCGCCCCCGTAGCAGTCCGCTGCTGTTCGTCCGGGACGGCGACGCCTTCGTCGTGGTCGGCTCGAACTGGGGCCAGCCGCACCAGCCCGCCTGGGCGCTCAACCTGCTGGCTCACCCGTACGCCACCGTCGCGGTGGGCGGCCGGCACACCCCGGTACGCGCTTCTGTCGTGACCGGCCCCGACCGGGACCGGCTGTGGCGACTGCTGGTGGGTCAATGGCCCCCGTACGCCACCTATCTCAAGACCGCCGGTGGTCGCGAGATCCACCTCTTCCGCCTCGAACCGGCCGAGGGGCCGCCGGCTTCCGGCCTGGAATGAGCAAAGGCAAGGCAATTGCGCAAAAAGCCGGTCCGGCCCGCTCCGCCCGCCTAGCGTCGAAACCACACCATCGACCGGAAGGGGCTTCGTCATGGCAGGGTCGGTCGCCCGGATCATCGAAATCAGCTCCACCTCGGAAACCAGCTTCGAGGACGCGGTGAAGGTCGGCCTCCAGCGGGCGAGCCAGACCCTGCGGCACCTGTCGAGCGCCTGGGTGAAGGACCACAAGGTCATGGTCGACGGCGAGGGCAACGTCACCTCCTATCAGGTCCACATGTTGGTGACCTTCGTCCTCGAGTGACTCGTCGCCGCCCGGCGCGCGGCTGGCCGCGCGTCTCGCCGATGGCGGACAATGACGGCCGTGCCGGACGGAAATCCGTACCCCGTCAACCCGCGTTGGGCGGTGGCCGAGCAGGTGGCCGAGACGGCCCGGCGCCGCTTTCCGGCCGACATCCTCGCGATCGGCGTCTACGGATCGATGGCCCACGGCGACGACACCGACGCGAGCGACATCGACCTGGTCGTGGTCACGTACCGGCCCGGGAGCGGGCCGCACCCGGTTGCCCGGCGGGTCGACGGCCAGTTGGTCGACCTCAGCGTGATCGGCGCCGAGGACTACCTGCGACACGCGCGTACGCTGTCCACCTCCTGGCCGCTCGCGGCCGACCGGTACCTCACTACGAAGCCGCTCTACGACCCGAACGGATGGCTCGACAAGCTGCGGGACGCGCACCTGGGCCGGCTCGCCGACGCCCGCGGCACCGAGTTCGCGGCGCTGGCCCGCGAGGCCTGGTGCCGGGCCGCCTCGGCGCACGCCCGGGCCGCCCGGCTGGCCGAGTGGTATGACACCGACGCGGCGCTGCTCGTGATCGGCGAGGCCCGCCTCGCGGCGGCCACCGTCGCCGGCCTCCTTACCCGCACCTACTTCCGGAACAGCGCCGACGCGGTCACCCGCACCGGACTCGCCGCGGCCGGCATCATCGAGCTCGGCGGCGCGCTGGGGGCGCAGTCCGACGAGCTGGCCGCACGCGGACGCCCGGTCGACGCCACGGTCGACGACCTCTTCGGCCGGTAAGGAAGGGCGCAGATATCGCTTCCGGTTGGCCAGGGCCCCTGCTCACAGCCCGCCCTGAACGCCGATCAGCCGGCCGATCAGGTACGTGGCCGCCGCCGCGGCAGCGCCCAGCAGCAGCTGGCGCGCCCCGCTCGACCACCAGGCGCGGTGGGTGAAGCGGGCCACCAGGGCGCCAGCCACGAACAGCCCGAGGCCGCCCAACCCGAGGGCGAGCCACAGGGACGTGAAGCCGAGCAGGTACGTCAGCAGGGGCACCAACGCCCCGACCGAGAAGCAGAGGAACGAGGAGATCGCCGCGGTCCACGGGCTCGGCTGTTCCTCCGGGTCGACGCCGAGTTCCTCGCGTACGTGCACCCGCAACGCCTCGTCGGGGTTGAGCTTGAGCGCATGGGCCATCTGGAGCGCGAGTTCGCGCGGCACGCCGCGGGCGGTCCACGCATCGGCCAGTTCCCTGGCCTCCACCTCGGGATGGCGTTCCAGCTCCCGCCGCTCCTTGGCGACCTCGGCGGCGATCTGTTCGTTCTGCGACTGGACGCTGGTGTACTCCCCGAGACCCATGGAGATCGCACCCGCGACCAGACCGGCGGCGCCGGTGAGGACGATGTTGCGCGGCGACACGCCCCCACCGCCGACCCCGGCGATGAGCGCGATGTTGGTCACCAGGCCGTCCATGGCTCCGAAGACGGCGGGCCGCAACCAGCCGCCCGACACGTCGGCGTGGTGGTGTTCCTTCAGCGCTGCGGGCCGCTCGGTCACGGCAGCGTCAGGATCTCGGCGCCGTCCTCGGTCACCAGCACGGTGTGCTCGAACTGGGCGGTCCACCGCCGGTCCTTGGTGACCACGGTCCAGCCGTCTTCCCAGACGTCGTACTCGTACGTGCCAAGGGTGATCATCGGCTCGATGGTGAAGGTCATCCCGGGCTCCATGACCTCGGTCGGCCGGGGCGCGTCGTAGTGCGGCACGTACAGCCCGCTGTGGAACGCCTCGCCGATGCCGTGCCCGGTGAAGTCCCGGACCACCCCGTACCCGAACCGCCGGGCGTACGACTCGATCACCCGGCCGACGACGTTGATCTGACGGCCGGGAGCCACGGCCCGGATCCCCCGCGACATCGCCTCGCGGGTGCGGTCGACCAGCAGCCGCGCCTCGTCGGACACGTCGCCCACGCAGAACGTGGCGTCGGTGTCGCCGTGCACGCCCCCGATGTACGCGGTGATGTCGACGTTGATGATGTCGCCGTCCTCGATCAGCGTGGTGTCCGGGATGCCGTGACAGATGACCTCGTTGAGGCTGGTGCAGCAGGATTTCGGAAAGCCCTTGTAGCCCAGGGTCGACGGGTAGGCGCCGTGGTCCACCAGGAACTCGTGCACCACCCGGTCGATCTCGTCGGTCGACACACCCGGCTTGCAGTGCTCGCCGGCCAGCTGCAGCGCCTGCGCGGCGATGCGGCCGGCGACCCGCATCTTCTCGATCGTCTCCGGCGACTGGACGTGCGAACCACGCCACGGGGCGGGGCGGGCCTTACCCACGTACTCGGGTCGGGCAATGCGCGCGGGCACGGGACGCCAGGGCGAGAGCTTGCCGGGGGTGAGGGGCGCTCGGACGGTCATCGCCCTAGCCTATCCATGCCCCGGTTCGGCTGATCCGCTTCCATGGGTCGGGGTCGCTCGCTGCTTGCCCAGCCTGAGTGCCTGTGCCATCGTTGGCGCGTGGATCAAGAGGGCGCACCGTCGGTGTTCTCCGCAACCACCGAGCTGGCCGGCGACCACCTACGTGTCGTCGTGTCCGGTGAGGTGGACATGGCGACGGCGGACGCCCTCGTGCAGGCGGCCACCCGCGACCAGGCGAAGATGATCACTCTCGACCTGCGCGACGTCACCTTCTTCGACTCCGCCGCCATCCACGCGGTTCTTGGACTGGCCAATCGGCACCCCGAGGGGTTGGCCGTGATCCCGTCCCACCAGGTGCGCCGGGTGCTCGACATCGCCGGACTCGGCGAACAGCCCTGGCTCAGCCCGTCCTAGCCGGTCAGCGGGACAGCCGCCGCCGGAAGCTGACCGCGGTCCCGTCCGCGGACCGGGTGACGGAGACTTCCGCGAGCGCGCCGATCAGGGCCAGGCCGCGGCCCCGGTTGCCGCCGTTCGTCGCCGCCCGCCACCGTCCGCTGTCGCGCACCGTCGCCACCACGGCCTCGTTGTCGATCGACACCTCGACATCGACCACATCCCGGCGCGGGTCCACCGGGTGTTCGATGGCGTTCGCGGCTGCTTCCGACACCGCGACGGTCAGGTCGAAGATGTCGGTTTCGGCGACCTGGTGCGCCGAGAGGAACTCCTCCAGCCGCTTGCGCAACCTGCTCAACCGGGTGGGTTCGGCGGGAAGGCTCATCGTGAAGCGGTCGAGTTCGGTGACCTCCAGCGCCAGGATCGCGATGTCGTCGCGACGGGGCCGGTGCACCACCCGGTCGAGGATCACCGCCACGAGATCGTCGAGGTGCTCGCTCGAGGTGCCCGCGTCGCGCTTCAACTGAGCGAGGGATGCGTCAATACCCTGCCGCCGGTCCTCCACCAGGCCGTCGGTGTACAGGAGCAGCCGAGCGCCCGGCTCGACCCGGTCCTCCACCGTGTCGTAGGTGATCGTGGGCAGCGCACCGATCGGCGGCCCGAGCGCTGTCGAGTGGAGAAAGTGCGTGGCGCCGTCCGGCGACACGAGCAGCGGAGGCGGGTGGCCCGCGCTGGCGTAGCTGATCTGGCGGGTGGCCGGATCGAACCGCATACACAGCACGGTCGCGTAGGAGCTCTGCCCCGCCGTACCCACCAGGCGGTTGAGCCGGGTGAGCGCCTCGGCCGGGCCGAAGTCCTCCAGCACGTACGCCCGCAACGCGTTGCGCAGCTGGCCCATGGCGGCCGCGGCCGCGACCCCCTTACCCACCACGTCCCCGATCACCAGGACGAGTTCGCCGGCGCCGACCGGGATGACGTCGTACCAGTCACCGCCGACCTCCGCCTCCGCGGTGCCGGCCAGATACCGGCTGACCACGACGGCGCCCGGCACCTGCGGTGTGGACCGGGGAAGCAGGCTGTGCTGCAGCGTGCTGGCGATGCGGTGCTCCGCCTCGTACAGCTGGGCGTTTTCCAGCCGGAGGCCGACCAACCGGGCGAGTTGGGCCAGCGCTTCCGCCGCGTCGGGTCGCAGCTCGCCCCGCGGCCAGACGTTGAGTTCGCCGAGCTGCCCGCCGTCCGTGCCGACCAGCGGCACGACGGTGGCGGGCTCGGCGGGCTGGAGGTCACCGCTGTCGTCCGCCTCGAAGCGCGCGCCCGGCACCTTGGCCAGTACCCGGGCGGCGCGTACCAGGGCCCGCGCGTGTTGGGCGGCGACCCGGACGACGTCTCCGGTGGAGCGGACGGTGTTGACAGCCACCGCCGTGTCCGCCAACGCCCGCATCTGCCGGATGATCTGACCGCGCAGCTGACCCAGCTCGACGTTGGAGCGGACCCGCGCGACGAGCTCGCGGCCGGAGAACGGCTTGACCAGGTAATCGTCGACGCCGGCGGACAACCCGGCGACGGCGGCCTCCTCGCCGGCCCGCGCGCTGATCATCACGATCGGCAGGTGCCGGGTACGCGGGTCGGCCCGCAGGGCGCTCACCAGACCGAAGCCGTCCAGCCCCGGCATCATCACGTCGGTGAGCACGAGGTCGAACGGGGACGAGAAGGCGGCGTCCAGGGCGGCAGCGCCGTCCCCCACCCCGACGACATCCCAGTACGGCGACAGCAGCCGGCTGACGTGGTCGCGCAGGTCGGCGTTGTCGTCCGCGAGCAGGATCCGACCGAAGCGGCGCGCGCCGCGGCCGGTTGCGGCGTCCGTTGAGCCGGAACCGGGCCGGGACGAATCGGCGGGCGCCGCCCACTGGCCGACCTCGTCGGCGTACATCCGGGCGTTGTCGCTCGGGGTCGATGCGGTGTCGTTCTCGACGATCTGGTCGCATGGCAGGTGGGCGGCGCCCAGCGGCAGCAGGACGGTGAAAACGCTTCCCTCGTCCACCCGGCTCGCGACGTCGATCGAACCGCCGTGCATCTTGACCAGCTCGTTGACCAGGGACAGCCCGATTCCGGTGCCCTCATGGCTGCGGCCCCGCCGCCCCGAGGCCCGGTGGAACCGCTCGAAGATGTGCGGCAACTCGTGCGGCGGCACGCCCACCCCGGTGTCGGCGACCTGCAGCTGCGCCCGGCCGTGCCGCTCGCGGACCCGCACCGTGACCGTGCCGTCGAAGGTGAACTTCAACGCGTTGGACAGCAGGTTGAAGACGATTTTCTCCCACATGTCGCGGTCGACGTACACCGGTTCGGGCAACGGCGCGACATCGACCTCGAGCCGCAGGCCGACCCGTTCCGTGGCCGACCGGAACGTGCCGGCCAGGCCCGCGGTGTACTCGGCCAGATCGGTCGGCCGGAACGTCGCCTCCAGCCGGCCCGACTCCAGCCGCGCGAAATCGAGCAGGGTGTTGACCAGTTTGAGCAGCCGCAGGGCGTTGCGGTGCATCATCGCGAGACGTTCCCGCAGGGGCGGTGCGAGGTCGGGCTCGGCGAGCGCGTCTTCGATGGGCCCTAGCAGCAGGGTCAGCGGGGTGCGGAACTCGTGGCTCACGTTGGCGAAGAAGGCCGTCTTGGCCCGGTCGAGCGCGGCCAGCTCGGCCGACCGGGCACGCTCCTGCTCGTACGCCCGCTGGTTGCTTAGGGCGCTGGAGATCTGCGCCGCCACGAGGTCGAGGAAGTTCCGGTAGTCCTGGCTGAGGGCCAGCCGGCGGCTCACGCCCACGACGAGCACGCCCACCGGCCCGGTCGCATCGCTCACCGGCAGCACCAGGGCACGCCGGTCGGCAAGCTCCGGCACCGTCCGCAGGAAGTCGGTGGCATCGGCCGGCCGGGCCGGCTGCCCGGCGAGCACGGCCGCGACCGGTTCCGGCAGGTGGCCCTCCTCGACGAGCGCACGGTCGACACCGCTGCAGCCGGCCAGCGCACCGCGGCTCCGGTCGTCGGCGAGGTACAGCAGGGTGAAGGGCAGATCGTCGCGGTATCCGTCGAGCACGGCCGAGGCGGCCGAGCCCAGCTCGGCGACGGTCGTGGCCTCGCCCAGCCGGCCGGCGAGTTCGGTGAGGGCGCGCAGCCGCCGCTCACCCAGCACCCGACCGGTGGTCTCGCTCACGATGCAGTAGATCCCGGCCAGCGACCCGTCGTCCTCGCGCAACGGGTCGTACGAGATGTCGAAGTACGTCTCCTCCAGGTAGCCGTGCCGGTCGAGGAGGAAGGGATGGTCTCTTCCGTGGTACGCCTGGCCCATGCGTCGTACGCCAGCGAAGATCGGTTCCAGGAACTGCCAGATCTCGGGCCAGAGCCGGCGGCCCGGCTCCCCGATGAGGTGTGGGTGTTTCGAACCGACAATCGGCACGTACGCGTCGTTGTAGAAGGCGCGGTAGTCGTCGCCCCAGAACATGATGATCTGCGCCTGCGAGGCGAGCATCATGCCGAGAGCGGCGCGAAATGCCGGCGACCAGCCGTCGGGAGTGCCCAGTGGCAGACCCGACCAGTCGAGATCCCGGATCCGGCCGCCCATCTCGCCGCCGCCGGCGAACGCGGCGACCAGCGCCGGCCCGAGACCTCGCTCGTCGATCGAGCCGCCACCGCCCTCGCCCAGAGCCGAGCTCATGAAGCCTCCCCGCTCTGGCCGAGACCCGCGATGACCACCGATCTTCGCTCGTCGTTCTGGCTGCGGCGAACTCCGACCGTCTGCCGCGCAACCCGGTTTCTACCCTGGCGGGTCACCGATGTAACACTCCGCTGGTTATTTCACGCCGTGCCGTGTCCGGACCGGTGCGCCCGGGTGCCAGGGTGGTGCCCTCGGTTCTCGGCGGCCGCCAGCAGGGCGGCGAACAGCTGTTGATCGCCCGCCTCCTCGGGGTGCCACTGCACCCCGAGCACGAAACGTCGGCCGGGGTCTTCCAGGGCCTCGATCACCCCGTCATCCGACCACGCGGTCGGAAGCAGCCGGCCCGGATCGGCCACCCCCTGGTGGTGGTACGTGTTCACGTGAGCGGAGCCGGCCATGATCTGGGCGATCCGGCTGCCCGGCGCGAACCGCACCGGATGCCAGGCGTACTGGGCTGTCGCCACCCGGTGCCCGTCGTGGCCGACGACGTCCGGCAGGTGCTGGTGCAGCCGTCCGCCGCACGCCACGGCCAGGAGTTGCATCCCACGGCAGACCGCGAGCACCGGCAGATCCGCCGCCAGCGCGGCGGTCAGCAGGAGCAGTTCGCCGGCGTCCCGCCCGGGCCGGCTGTCGGTCCGCGGCCCCGGGCGCTCGCCGTACCGAGCCGGATCGACGTCCGGCCCGCCGGTCAGTACGAGCGCGTCGAGGACCCGCAGGACGTCCGGGTCGGTATCGTCCGGCGGCAGCACGACCGCGCGTCCACCGGCCGCCGTCACCGCGCGCACGTAGCTGTGCGGCACGAGCGCGGCCGGTACGTCCCGCCACACTCCCCACGCCGCCGGCTCGACGTACGACGTGATGCCCACGATCGGCCGCATGCGTCGCCTCCTCTGCGCCGTCTACAGCGGGGTGACGTACGCCCCGGTGATTCCGCCGTCCACCACGAACTGGGCGGCGGTGACGAACGAGGCGTCGTCGCTGGCGAGGAAGGCCACCGCAGCGGCGATCTCCTCGGGACGGCCGAAGCGGCCCATCGGCACGTGCACCAGCCGCCGGGAAGCGCGCTCGGGGTCGGCCGCGAACAGTTCCCGCAGCAGCGGGGTCTGGATCGGCCCGGGGCACAGCGCGTTGATCCGGATGCCTTCCCGGGCGAACTGCACGCCGAGCTCGCGGGTCATCGCCAGCACGCCGCCCTTGCTCGCGGTGTACGCGATCTGCGAGGTGGCGGCGCCCATCAGCGCGACGAACGACGCGGTATTGATGATCGATCCCCGGCCCTGCCGGCGCATGTGCGGGATGACGTGCCGGCAGCACAGGTAGACGCTCGTGGTGTTGACCCGCAGCACCCGCTCCCACGCGTCGAGGCCGGTCACCAGGATCGAGTCGTCGTCGGGCGGGGAGATACCGGCGTTGTTGAAGGCGATGTCGACCCGCCCGTACCGGTCCACCACCCCGTCGAACAGCGCCTGCACCTGCTCGTCGTCGGCGACGTCGCAGGCGACGAACTCGCCGCCGATCTCGTCCGCGGCGGCCTTCCCGGCCGTGGCGTCCACGTCGACGCACACGACTCGGGCGCCTTCGGCGGCGAACCGTCGTACGGTCGCCAGCCCGATCCCGCTCGCGGCCCCGGTGACGACCGCGACCCTGCCTTCCAACCGACCCTGCACGGCCGCTCCTCCCCGTCTCAATCCCCGGTGGCAATGAAGACGTTCTTGACGTCGGTGAAGGCGTGCAACCCGTCCGGCCCCAACTCCCGCCCGAACCCCGACTGCTTCATCCCGCCGAACGGCGTCCAGTACCGCACCGACGAGTTGGAGTTGACGCTAAGGTTGCCGGTCTCCACGCCACGCGCCACCCGGATCGCCCGGCCCACGTCACGGGTCCAGATCGAGCCGGACAGCCCGTACTCGGTGTCGTTGGCCAGCGCGATCGCCTCCGCCTCGGTGTCGAACGGCAGCACCGAGACGACCGGTCCGAAGATCTCCTCCCGCCAGTGCCGGTCGGCGGGCGAGTCGGCGATCAGCACCGTCGGCGCGTACCAGAATCCCGCGCCCTCCGGGCACGACCCGGTGAAGCCGACCCGGGCCCCGTCGACGTACCCGGCCACCGTCTGCCGTTGGCCGGCCGAGATGAGCGGGCCCATCTCGGCCGTCTCCAACGCCGGATCCGCCACCCGGAAGGCCGCGACGGCCGGCTCGAGCAGCGCCAGAAAGCGGTCGAAAACGGAACGCTGGACAAGGAGTCGCGACCGGGCGCAGCAATCCTGGCCGGCGTTGTCGAATACGGCGTACGGGGCGGCGCTCGCCGCCCGCTCAAGATCGGCGTCGGCGAAGACGATGTTGGCGCTCTTCCCGCCGAGTTCGAGCGTCAGTCGCTTCACCTGCGCGGCGCAACCGCCCATGACCCGCTTGCCGACCGCCGTCGAGCCGGTGAAGCAGATTTTGCGCACGGCCGGGTGGCTGACGAAACGCTCGCCCACCACCGCGCCGCGGCCGGGGATGACGGTGAGGACGTCCGGTGGGAGGCCGGCCTCGAGCGCGAGCTCGCCGAGCCGCAGCGCGGTGAGCGGGGTCAGCTCGGCCGGCTTGACGACCACCGTGTTGCCGGCCGCCAGGGCGGGCGCGAATCCCCAGGCGGCGATCGGCATCGGGAAGTTCCACGGGACGATGACGCCCACGACGCCGAGCGGCTCGTGGAAGGTGACGTCGATGCCGCCCGTCACCGGGATCTGCCGGCCAGTCAGCCGCTCCGGCGCGCCGGCGTAGTAGTCCAGCACGTCGCGGACGTTGCCCGCCTCCCAGCGCGCGTTGCCGATCGGGTGCCCGGCGTTGCGGACCTCCAGCTGGGCCAGCTCTTCGAGGTGGGCGTCGACCACCGCGGCGAACCGGCGCAGCAGGCGCGCCCGGTCGCCCGGGGCGACCGGGCGCCAGGTCTCGTACGCCGCGGCGGCCCGCTCGATGGCGGC
>DASVMV010000260.1:0-2936 GCA_036384155.1 Micromonosporaceae bacterium | reverse complement strand
CGGCGACCGCGTCGCCGTGCCGCCAGCGGTACGACTCGACGTTCTCGATCGCGTGGGCCAGGGTGTGGCCGTAGTTGAGGATCTCCCGCCGGCCCGATTCGCGCAGGTCGCCCGCGACCACGTCGGCCTTCACCCGGACCGCCCGTTCGATGAGTTCGCGCAACGCCGGTCCGCCCGGCCCAGCCGCCGCCCGGGGGTCGCGCTCGACGAGGTCCAGGATCGCCGGGTCGGCGATGAAGCCGCACTTGACCACCTCGGCCAGCCCGGCGACCAGGTCGGCGGCGGGCAGCGTGTCGAGCGCCGACAGATCGCAGAGCACGCCGGCCGGCGGGTGGAACGCGCCCACGAGGTTCTTGCCCGCCGCCGTGTTGACGCCGGTCTTCCCGCCGACCGCGGCGTCGACCATGCCGAGCAGGGAGGTCGGCATCGGCACCCAGCGCACCCCGCGCAGCCAGCAGGCGGCGACGAACCCCGCCAGGTCGGTCACCGCTCCCCCGCCGACGGCCACCACCGCGTCCGTGCGGGTGAAGCCGGCCGAACCGAGCTGGTCCCAGCAGTACCCGGCGACCTCGATGCTCTTGGCCGCCTCGGCATCGGGCACCTCGATGGGCAGCGGCCGAACACCCCGCGCGCCGAACTCGCCGGCCGCGAGGTGGGCGCGCTGCTTCAGCGCCGGCGGGTGGATCACCGCCACCCGCTCCGCCCGGTCGACCAGTGCCGGCAGCGCGCCGGCCAGCTCACGGCCGACCAGTACGTCGTAGGGCCGCTCGCCGCCGACCGGGATGCGGGTCACGTCGTCCATCCCAGCGAGCCTAGTGTCCGGCCGCCGACCCGCGGGAACTGTGCCGAGCGCGGGCGGCGTACCCCGCGAGCCGCTCGGCGTAGCCGGCGACCGCTCCGCGCAACTCCTCGGGCCGTACGACGGTGAACGGCCAGCCGAGCCCGGCCAACATGTGGGCCATCCCGTCCAGGTCCTGCGCCCGGCCCCGCAGCAGTACGCCGTCGGCCGATGCGCTCAGCTCCGCCACGCTGGGCGGCACGCGCCGGGCCACCTCGGCCAGGTCGGCCTCGAGCAGCACCTCGACCTCCCAGGCGTAGGGGACGCCGGCGAGTGAGCGGGTCACCTGGACCACCGGATCGAATCCGGGCGGCACCTCGAACGCCTCGCCGGCCGCCGCCACGGCCGAAATGCGGTCCAGCCGGAAGGTCCGTACCTGGCCGCGGCGGTGATCGTGTCCCGTGACGTACCACCGCCCGGCGTGGAAGACCAGGCCGTACGGATCAAGCTCGCGGTGCGTCTCGTCGCCCTGCCACGACCGGTACGTGATCCGGATCCGGCGCCGGGCGCGGGCGGCCTCCCCGACCGCGAGCAGGGTCGAGGTTGCCGGCCGGGCGGTCGGCGTACGCGGATTGGCGGTGAACCCGAGCGTGTCCTGCAGGGCGGCCAACTGTCCGGCCAGCCCCGCGGGCAGCACGCGACGGATCTTGGCGAGGGCCACCGTGGTCGCCGGCGCCTGGGTGGCGAGACCAATCCGCTCGGCCGCGACCAGCCCCAGCACCACGGCTACCGCTTCTTCACCCGTCAGCATGAGGGGCGGCAGCTTGTACCCGGGAAGCAGCCGGTATCCGCCGTACCGGCCGCGGGCCGCCTCGACCGGGATGCCCAGCTCGGTGAGCGTGTCGGCGTACCGGCGCACGGTGCGCTCGTCGACGCCGAGACGCCGGCCGAGGTCGGTGGCGGTGAGCCGGCCGTGGCTCTGCAGCAGTTCGAGGAGGCCGAGCACCCGCGCGGCGGGATGTGACACGGAGCACTCTCCAAATCCGGGCGGAACCTGCCCGGTTTCGATTCTAGGTTGGGCGCATCAACCCAGGGAGGACGAGATGAGCAACTTTGTACTTGTGCCCGGTTTCTGGTTGGGGGCATGGGCCTGGCGGGACGTCGCCGCGACACTGCGAACGGCGGGGCACGACGTCCATCCGGTGACGCTCACCGGCCTGGCCGAGCGGGCCGACGAAGCCAGGGCCGACGTCGATGTGGACACCCACACCGACGACATCGTCGAATTGCTCGAACGCGCTGACCTGCGCGATGTCGTGCTGGTGGGGCACTCGGGCGGCGGACTACCGGTCACCCAGGCCGCCGACCGGGTCCCGTCGCGCGTCGCCCGGGTGGTGTACGTGGACAGCGGGCCGCTGCCCGACGGCGTGTCCCAGTTCGACACCAACGAGCCGGCCGAGCAGGAGCGGCTGCGCGCCCTGATCGGAGACGGTCACCTGCTCCCACCGCCGCCGTGGGACCCGGACGCGGATCCCACGAATCTCGCGGGTCTCGACGCCGCGACCCTGGCAGAGCTGCGCGAGCGGGCGACGCCGCAGCCGCTGGGCACCGCGATGTCTCCGGTACGACGGACGGGCGGCCGGCCGGTTCCGACGGCGCTGGTTGCCTGCACCTTCCCGCTCGACGTGGTGCGGGGCCTAATCGAGCAGGGCCACCCGTACTTCGCCCTGCTGCGTGGCGCGGACCTCCACGCGCTGCCCACCGGGCACTGGCCGATGCTGAGCGAGCCCAAGCGGCTGGCGGAGATCCTCGACCAGATCTCCCGCGGCGCTACGACTCCAGCAGCTTGACGATCTCGGCTGCGATCTCGTCCGGGGTTCGGTGGTCGGTGATCACCGTGTGGGTGGCCACCGAGGCGTACAGCGGCAGCCGCTGGTCGAGAAGGTACTTCAGGGTGGCGCGCGGGTTGACCGCCAGCAGCGGCCGGCCGCCAGTCAGGCCCACCCGCTTCACCGCGGCGGACAGGCCCACCGACAGGTGCACGACGCGGTGGCCGGCAAGGGCGGCACGCGTATCCGCGCTGAGAATGGACCCGCCGCCGAGGGCCAGCACCCCGTCGAACGACGCCAGCGCCGCCGACACGGCCGCCCGTTCCAGC
>DASVMV010000259.1:0-4603 GCA_036384155.1 Micromonosporaceae bacterium | reverse complement strand
CGGGGGCGGCGGGAACGGCGGTACCGGCGCCGGTCCCGGTGGTGGGGCCGGTGGAGTCGGCGGCGCGGGGATCGGTGGCGTCGGCTGCGGTCCCGGCGGCGGCACCGGTTGCGGCCCCGGTCCCGGGGGCGGCGTCGGCTTGGGCTCCGGCGGCCGAGGTGCCGGAGTCGGCGTGGGCGTCGGCTCGGGTGGCGGGAATGGCGTCGGAGCGGGGCTTGGTCCCGGAGGATGCGGCGGCTCGGGCTCGGGTGGCTGAGCCGGCTCGGGCGGCTGGACCGGGTCCGGTGGCTGGGGCGGCTCGGGAGACGGCGGAGGGGCGGGCTCGGGCGACGCAGGGTGGACCGCCCCGCCCTCCGGTTCGGGGCTGACCTCCGGGGTGGCGGCGCTGACCTCCGGGGTGGCGGCGCTGACCTCCGGGATGGCGGGGCTGACCTCCGGGGTGGCGGGGCCGACCTCGGGGACGGCGGCGGCCGGTGCGGGGCTGGGATCCAGGGCTGAGCTGGGGCCCGGGCTGAGGTCTGGAGTGGAGCTGGCGTCGGTTGCGGGTCTGGCGTCGGTTGCGGGTCTGGCGTCGATGGCCGCGTCCGCTTCCGCTGGCGCGCCGGCTTCCGGTGCCGGGTCGGCGACATCGACAGATTCCGGCGCATCGGCCGCGGTCTCATTGGTCGGCGCCGGCCGCTGCGCGGGAATCACCGGCCCCGGGGACCAATCGGCGGGCAGAACGTCATCGCGTGCAGCGGTAACTGTGCCGCTCGGCTCAACGACGGACGTCGCCTGATCGTTGCCCATTAGTGCCTCCCCGCGTCCACCGGACGGGCACCCGTCCGAGACCTCTCCACCGTGCCACATCCCGATCCAGGTGGACAGCCGGAGTCGTCCAACGCTGCGGCGGTCAGGCTCCGGTGCTGGATGCGCTCGAACTGGCCGTCGCGGTCGGGGAAGTGCTCGGCTCCGTCGAACTGGCCGTGCTCGGCGCAACACTACTTTCAACCGGCTGCGGCGAGGATGACGTCGGGGTGGGGCTGGGCTCGACGGATGTGCTGGTCGGTGCCGGCGTTGCCGTCCCGGTGGGACTTGGACTGGCGGTGCCGGTCGGGCTCGGGCTGGCGGTGCCGGTCGGGTTCGGGCTGGCGGTGCCGGTCGGACTGGGGCTGGCGGTGCCGGTCGGACTGGGGCTGGCGGTGCCGGTGGGTCCCGGTGTCGCGATGGGTCCCGGGCTCTGCGTCGACGTCCCCGGTGGGGGCGACGTAACGAACGGCGGCACCGGAATCACGGGTGCACCGGGCGCCGCGGGCGCGGGTACCTCGCCGAAGATCCGGGTCGCCGCGTAGAAGCGCGACCAGCTAACCGTCGAGATCTTGACCATGTCTCCGGTTCCCGGTGCATGCACCATCTTGCCGTCGCCGACGTACATGCCGACGTGGTGAATGGTCGTCCAGTTCGAACCCGAGGCAAAGAAGATGAGATCGCCGGGCAGGAGGTCGTAGCGGCTCACCGAGCGACCCCGCGTGGCGAAGTACTGATCGCGGGACACCCGCGGGAGCTCGAATCCGACGCTGCGGTAGGCGGCCCACATCAGCCCGGAGCAGTCGAACCGGTCCGGCCCCTCGGCCGCCCACAGGTACTGGTCGCCGACCTGGGCGAGCGCATATCGCACCGCGGCCAACGCCTTGGGGTGAGCGGCCATCCCCGACAGGCTGCCGCGGCCGACGTAGTTCGCACCGAGGCGCTGCTCCAACGCCTCCTGCGCCCGCTCGATCACCGCAAGCTGGGCCGCATGGTCCTGGCGGAGCTTGAGGAGACCCGCCTCGGCCCGTTGGTGCTTGGCCTCGAGGTCGGCGAATTGGACGTCGAACCGGCTGACCAGCGCTTCGGCGGCCTGGAGTTCAACACCCGCCGCTTGCTCGGCCGCCTTGGCACGGGCCAGATCCCGGGCCGTGGTCGTAGTGTTCGGGCCGTTCGTCTCGCCCTTGCCGATCCGGCTGAGCATGCTCAGCCCCTGCAGGTCGGACCCGAACTCGCCGGGCGGCAGCGCCGCGGCGTCTTTCAGGGCGGCCGCGGCGACTGCTTCGGCCGCTGCCCGGGCGGACGCGAGCGAATCGCGCGCCGCCTGGAGCCGGCTCTCCGCCGCGGCTCGGCTGTCCAGCGCCGTGTCCCGCTGCTGCCGAAGTTGGAGCAGTTGATCGCCGAGCGTCGCGACCTCGACCTCTTTGGCGTAGGCGGCCGTGGCCAGCGGCCCGTTGACGAGGGAAGGGGCCGGCACGTTCGACGCACCAGGAATCGCACCTTGGCCAGGAAGGCGGAACTGGCCGACGGGAACCGGCCGCGCGCCGGCGTCAGGGATGGTGTCGGGAAGCGAAGGATCGGCGTACGCCGGGTTCGCGAACGCCACGGCGGCGGCCGCGGTGACGAGGGCCGACCAGGCAAGTGGCCGTAGCACGGGACTGATCGTCCCGTTCTGTCCGCGTCGCACGTTGTGTCGCTTCCTCGGCATGGTGCTCCCCGTACGGCCTCGAGATGTTGCGCTGGTAGCGCGACGGTCGTTTCGCGTCGCCCTGGTTGGCGGCGTCCCACTTTGTCTTACCGTAAACCGGCGTCGATGTCGATCGGCCAAAAGTGACGAGATGAAAGAGCCTCATGACGGAAGGTGGCCGCCGTGTGAAGTCGGTCCCGGTACCCCCGGCACGGCGACGACCGGCCCACCGGCGACCCGTACGCTCGGCGGAACGGTCGGAAGGGGTGTCGGCATGGACGCCGGGCGCAAGCGGGAACTGGAAGAGCGGGTCTACGCCGGCCAGCGGCTCACCTACGAGGACGGGGTCGCGCTCTTCGACAGCGATGATCTGATCTGGCTCGGCCGGTTGGCCCATCGCCGGCGCACCGGGCTACACGGTGACCGGGTGTCGTTCGTGGCCAACCGGTCGATCGACGCCGCCGGTGACCCGGCGCGACGGGCCGCCGAACTGGCCGGCGAAGGCATTACCGAGCTGCACGTGGTTAGCGACCCCGACCTGCCCTGGCGGCGCTACCCGGACATCCTCCGCGCGATCAAGGACGCCGCTCCGGGCGTACGACTGACCGCGTTCACGGCCGCGGACCTCCACCGGTTCGCCACCGCCGCCGGGGGACCCCTCGAGGCGGTTCTCGACGAGCTCATCGGCGCCGGGCTGGACGCGCTGACCGGCGGCGGGGACCTTGGCGTCGGCCCCGCGGGCGGCCCCGACCGGCCGTGGGAACTCTGGTCGGCCGTGCACCGCCTGGCTCACGCCAAGGGGCTGCCCACCACCGCCGCCGTACCCTTCGGCCACCTCGAAGAGCCGCGCCATCGAGTGGGCCAGCTGTTGCGGCTGCGCGAACTGCAGGAGGAGACCGGCGGGTTTACGAGTGTGACGCCGGTACGCCAGCGGGTCGCCGGCGTCGGGCCGACCAGGGCGAGCGACAACGGTGGGGGAGCCGTGGACCGAGCGCGGCCGACCGGAACCGAGCCAACTGGGATCGAGCCAACCGGAACCGAGCCAACTGGGATCGAGCCGGCTTCGCCGGCGGACGCGCTGCGCATGATCGCCGTGACCCGGCTGCTGGTCGACAACGTCCATCACGTCTCGGCGGACTGGCCGACGCTGGGTCTTTCGGTGGCGGTGCTATCGCTGCAGTTCGGCGCCGACGACCTGGACACGGCGGGCGCCGAAGGGCGGTTGCCCGGCGAACCGCTTCCGGATCCGGTGGGCCGCGACGACCTGGTCGAGCTGATTTCCGACGCGGGCTTCCGGCCGGTGGAGCGCGACAGCGCACGGGCCGTCCTTCGTGAGTACGCCGCCCCGCCGTCGCTGGCCGACCGCCGCTCGGTGCCCCAGCAGATCTGGGCCTGACGAGCGCCGGCCGCGGCTCATTCGTGGTATCCCGGGTGCCGGGGCCGGCGCCGGGGCGGGGACCCACCGGGCGCCCGGGAGTGCGCTGAGCTCAAGCCCTCGGCGCGTACTCTCGTCCCGTCATGAGCGATGCGCGCGGCGGAGGTGCCCGGCGGGACGGCAATGGGCGGATCGGAGCCCTGCCGGACCTGCTCGGCCGTACCCTCGCCGGCCTGACCGTCGGGATCCTCGCGCTGGTGCTCCTCGACTGGGCGTTCGAACTCATCGGCCTCGGCGACTTCGGCCGGGCCAACGGCTGGCTTGCCCTCGTCCTGCCGGCGTGGCTCTTTGTCGAGGAGTTCCGGTCGTCGGTCCCAGGCCCTGCCCGGGTTCTGGCCGCCCTGGTGTCCGCCGCGGTGAGTCTCGCGCTGGGCCTGCTGGCCGCGGGCCTGGCCAAGGAGCTGCCGCCGCTCGCCTCGGGCGCGATCGCTTCGGCGGTCACGGCACTGTCGTACGCGGTGATCTGGTTCTATGGCGTCCGGTGGCTCGACCACCGGGTGAGCTGATTGGAGGACGCCGTGAGTCCCGCGGTGAAGTACACGCTGGGCCGGATTGGGCTGTTCGTCGCCGTCCTGCTGGCACTGTGGGCCGTCCAGCTCAACATCTTCGTGAAGCTCATGCTGGCGCTGGTGTTCTCCGCCGCGCTGTCGTTCTTCCTGCTGCGGGGCTGGCGGGACGAGATGGGGCAGCAGATG
>DASVMV010000258.1:0-1697 GCA_036384155.1 Micromonosporaceae bacterium | reverse complement strand
CGGGCCCGCGGGTTCCTGCGCGAGGTGGCGCCGATCGACCAATCACCTACGCTCGAAACGTGAGCGATCGTGCGGCATCCGCGCAGCCGGCCCCTGGCCCCACCGATGCCCTGCGGCCGTGGCCCGAGACGGTTGACTGGCAGCCCGTCTCGCGCGACCTCATCTGGGTGGACCTGCTGCGCCTGGCCGCCGTGGCCGTCCTCCTTCTCGGCGGCCTGGGCATCGGCTGGGCCGCGACCGGGTACTGGCTCGTCGGCCTGGCCTTCGCGCTGGCCGCGGCGCTGGTGCTGTGGCGGGTCGTCGCGATTTTCCGGGCCGTCCGCGCCTGGGGATACGCCGAGCGCGACAACGACCTGCTGGTCCGGCACGGCCTCCTGGTGCGGCGGCTGTCGATCGTCCCGTACGCCCGTATGCAGTTCGTCGACGTCAGCGCCGGTCCGTTGGAGCGCGTCTTCGACCTGGCCACCGTGCAGTTGCACACCGCGGCGGCGGCCAGCGACGCGCGGGTGCCCGGGCTGCGCCCGGCCGAGGCGTCCCGGCTGCGCGACCGGCTGACCGCACTGGGCGAGGATCGGGCGGAAGGACTGTGAACCCACCCGACCCGACGTACGGGTCGCCGGTCGTGCTGCCGGTCGGCGAAGAGGCGCGGCGCCGGCTGCACCCGCTCAGCCCCCTGCTGCACGGGGTGAAGTCCCTTGTGGTGATCGTCGCCGCGCTGTCCTGGCAGACCCTCTCCCAGGTCGGTTTCGGTTGGTTCACCGCCATGGTGGTGGTGCTCGTCCTCGGCGCCGTCGCGCTGTCGATGATCAGCTGGTACAACACCGGCTACCACGTGGTCGGCCGGGAACTGCGCATCCACGAAGGCCTGCTCTGGCGACGTACCCGGGCCATCCCGCTGGAACGGTTGCAGGCGGTCGAGGTGGTTCGGCCCCTGCTCGCCCAGCTCACCGGCCTGGCCGAACTCCGGCTCGAGGTGGTCGGCGGGGAGAAGACGGAAGCGCCACTGGCCTACCTCAGCGTGACCGACGCGACCGCGCTGCGGGAGCGGCTCCTCGCGCTCGCCGGACGCGCCACGTACGACGTCCCGGCCCCCACCGCGCCGCACCGGCGCCGGATCCACGCCGTGCGCAACCGGGATCTGCTGGTCAGCCAGTTGCTGACGCCGCAGGCGTTCGCCCTGCCGTTCGGGCTCGCGTTCGTGATGACCCAGTTCCTGTACGAGGCATCGTTCTCGTTCATCGCGGTCGCCAGCACGCTCACCGCGATGGCCGGCGTCGTCCTGCAACCGCTGCGCCGCGTGCTCGCCGACTGGAACTTCCGGCTGGCCCGGGACGAGACCGGCCTACGGGTCGGGCACGGGCTGCTGGAGACCCGCGCGCAGACGGTACCCCTCAATCGGGTGCAGGCGGTGGCCGTGACCTGGCCTCTGCTGTGGCGGCCCAAGGGGTGGCTCCGGCTGCGCCTCGACGTGGCGGGTTACGGGGCGGGCGGCGAAGGCACCGACCGGCCGGACCGGCTGCTGCCGGTGGGCGACCGGACGGCCGGGCAGAAGATCCTCGCCGAGGTGCTGCCCGGCGTCGACCTTGCGGCGCTGCGGCTGACCCCGCCGCCGGGCCGCGCCCGGTGGGTGCACCCCATCGGGCAGCCGCGGATGGGCGCGGAGCTTGCCGAGGACGTCTTCGCCGTACGGGACGGAG
>DASVMV010000257.1:0-1810 GCA_036384155.1 Micromonosporaceae bacterium | reverse complement strand
GGAGCACCGTGACGTGGCCGGGGGCGGCGAAGCCCCGCTCGGCGTAGGCGGCGGTGACGGCCGCCGCGACGGTGTCGGCGCGCTCGGCGTCGACCAGGGCGAGGACGCAGCCCCCGAAGCCGCCGCCGGTCATCCGGGCGCCGTACGCCCCGGCGGCGAGCGCCGAATCGACCGCGGTGTCGATCTCCGGCACGGTGATCTCGAAGTCGTCCCGCATGGAGGCGTGCGAGGCGGTCAGCAGCGGACCGATGTCGCGTACCCGGCCGGCGCGGAGCAGCGCGACGGTGTCGAGCACCCGCTGGTCCTCGGTGACCACGTGCCGGACCCGGCGGCGGGTCTCGTCGTCGTCGACGCGGGCGAGCGCGTCGTCGAGGTCGTCGGGGGAGACGTCGCGCAGCGCGGGCACCCCGAGCAGGCCGGCGGCCCGTTCGCAGGACTTCCGGCGGGAGGCGTACTCGCCGTCGGCGTGCCGGTGCGGGGCGCGGCTGTCGACGACCAGCATGGCCAGCCCGGCGGCGTCCAGATCGAACGGGATGTGCTCGACCTCCTCGCTGCGGCAGTCGAGGAAGAGGGCGTGCCCGGCCCGGCAGCGGATCACCGCGGACTGGTCCATGATCCCGGTCGGCGCGCCGACGTAGTCGTTCTCGGCGCGCTGGGCGAGCCGCGGCTGCCGCTCGGCGGGCAGTTCCAGCCCGCCCAGGTCGACGAGGGCGGCGAGCACCGCCGCCTCCAGGGCCGCCGAGGAGGAGAGCCCGGAGCCGAGCGGTACGTCGGAGGCGATGGCCAGTCGGGCGCCCGGCACGGGGTGGCCGGCCGCGCGCAGCGCCCAGACCACCCCGGCGACGTACGCGGCCCAGCCGGTGACCTGGCCGGGCTTGTCGGCTTCGGCGGGGCCGAACTCGACCGGGGAGTCGGCGAGCTCCGACCAGATGGTCCAGCGTTCGCCGTCCTGCGGCGCGGCGGCGACCACGGTGTGCAGTGGCAGCGCGAAGGGGAGCACGAAGCCGTCGTTGTAGTCGGTGTGCTCGCCGATCAGGTTGACCCGGCCGGGAGCCGCCCAGCGGCCGGTCGGCTCGGCCCCGTACCGCTGGCAGAAGCCGGCGGTGGCGCGGGCCGCGACGTCGCCGGACGGCTCGGTCACCGCTGCCCCAGCACCTGGTCGCGGTAGAAGGCCCAGGCGTCGCCGACCATGTCGTGCAGCGTCGGCTTCTCCGGCACCCAGCCCAGCTCGTCCCGAGCCAGCGCGGAGGAGGCGACCAGCTCGGCCGGGTCGCCCTCGCGGCGCGGGGCCACCTCGACCGGCACCGGGTGCCCGGTGACCTCGCGGACCACGTCGATTACCTGCTTGACGGTGAAGCCGCTGCCGTTGCCGAGGTTGTAGATCCGGTGCTGGCCGGGGACCGCGGCGGTGAGCGCCAGCAGGTGGGCCCGGGCCAGGTCCTCGACGTGGATGTAGTCGCGCACGCAGGTGCCGTCGACGGTCGGGTAGTCGTCGCCGAAGAGCTGGAGCTTCTCCCGCTTGCCGGCGGCGACCTGGAGCGCGAGGGGGATCAGGTGGGTCTCGGGGTCGTGCCGCTCACCGATGGTCCGGCCACCGTGCAGGTACGCCCCGGCGACGTTGAAGTAGCGCAGCGAGACGGCGGCCAGGTCGTGCGCGATCGCCTCGGAGGTCAGTGCCAGGTCCACCGCCAGCTTGGTGGCCCCGTACGTGTTGGTGGGGGCCTTGACCGCGGTCTCCGGGATGGGCAGCTCGGTCGGGTTGCCGTAGACGGCAGCGGTGGACGAGAAGACCATGCGGGGCACCCGGGCG
>DASVMV010000256.1:0-2045 GCA_036384155.1 Micromonosporaceae bacterium | reverse complement strand
GTCGCGGGCCAGGTAGGCGGCGAGCGTGGCGGACGACACGATGGCCAGCAGCCGGGGCCGCCGCGGCGGTCGGGGTATCTCGCCCAGCAACTCCCGCAGGTCGAAGACGATCTGGTGCTGCTCACCGGTGACGACACCGTGCACCGCGACAGACAGCCGTCCCGGGGCGTTGGCGGCCAGGGTGTCGAGCAGGCGCGGTATCTCGGTGGGCAGGCCGGCGCCCATCAGGATGTAGTCGACGCCAGCCAGCATGGCACCGTACAGCGCCGCGGGTGTGGCCAGCTGGACCTTCTCCAGGAAGTTCACGCCGACCCGACCGTCGTGGCCCTCCTTGGCGAGGAAGACCTCGACGAAGTTGGCGACCACCGCCAACTCCTGCCCGTGCCGCCGGGTTCGCAACCCGAGCCGTGGCACGGGCCGGAACGGCCGACCCTCCGGCGGCCCTCCGGGCACGAAATACCGCTGCAGCACCCGCTCGGCCACGGCGGAGACCGGGAAGTGGGCCAGGGCCCGACGCAGGTGACCAGCGGCATCGCCCCGCTGCAGGCGCCGCGCGAGTAGCGCGTCGAGGGCCACACCGGAGACCACCCCGAGCTGTCCCGTACGCGCCACCGCCCGGGCGAGCCGCCAGCCGGACACGCCGACCCCCATGCCGCCCTGGATGACGGCCGGGAGATCGGACCCGTCCGCCGCCGACCCCACGTACATCATCGGTTCCGTCCGGCCGCGCCGGACGGCGAGGGTGACGCTTGCAGCAGCCGCCACGCTCCGGGCAGCAGGCCGGCCGCCAGCACCGCCTTGATCACATCCCCGACCAGAAAGGGGACGAGACCCAGGGCGACCGCCCTAGGCAGGCCAACGCCCATCGAGACGGCCAGCCACGGCACGCCGAACAGATAGATCAAGGCATTGCCCGCCGCCATCATGCCGAGCGTGCGCCACGGCCGCCGGTCCGCGCCGCCTGCGGCGAGCCGGCCGGCGAGGGCGGCCGCCACCACGAAGCCCAGCAGGTAGCCGATGGTGGGGGTGTGCAAGCCGGCCGAGCTGCCGGCGAACCACGGTACGCCGAGGCCGCCGGCCACGACGTACAGCAGCATGCCGGCCGCCCCGCGGGCAGGCCCGAGCGCTGCCCCGGCAAGCAGTACGGCAAACGTCTGCCCGGTGATCGGCACCGGCGATCCGGGTACCGGGAGCGCGATCTGCGCCGCCCCACCCACCAGGGCGGCAGCGCCGATGACCAGAACCACATCACGAGAGGCGGATCGGCCCCACAGATCCGCCAGCACTCCCGAGGTCCGGCCATACACCGCCGCACTTGCCGCGCCTTCCGCCATCCTCGTCCCTCCTGTCGCCGCGCTTTCACCGAGCGCGGGCACACCGAGTCCGGCACCGCTGGACCTGTCATGACCGGTCCGGCGCCGCCTCGCCTCACGGCGCCGTCAACCATGGACGCCGCGCCGAAGCCTGTCGCGTACTCACCACGTACGTCAGAGCCATAGGTCCCGCCGTGCCGTTGCGTTGCGGGACCCGACGGATAGCGTTGAACCCCGTTCCGCGCACAAGTGATCGCGCACGGGCCCGGCGGTCCTCGTCTCCGCCGCCCTGTCGCTCGGCACGCCGGCAGCGGCGCGGCAGCGGTCCGGCCCGGGGATGCAGGCGGCGGCAATCTCTCGAGCTGCCGTGATCGCCTGCTGGTCGACCCGGAAAAACCGGTTTCGATCACGGACTTTGGTCCTGCCAGCTCAGGACCCAAGCCTCCGGTTACGCGGATCTTGATCGCGGACCCTTGATGGGACGTGATGCGTTTCCGCGTATCACGGACGGCCAATCGGCCGTCGTCTCGTGCCGAAGGAGCAACGCCGTGTCACCGCACCGTCTGCCGGACGCCGCCTCGAACCCCGCGACCGACCAGGTGCCGGGTGCGGCTCCGCTGCTGGCCGCTCGCCGCTTCCTGACCAGGGAGACGGTCGGCGACCACGGCCGGACGCTGCACCAGGTCGACGGCAACGACTGGGACCGCTTCTACCGTGACCGGTGGCGCTACG
>DASVMV010000255.1:0-19346 GCA_036384155.1 Micromonosporaceae bacterium | reverse complement strand
AGCCGGGCGGGACCCTGGCCGGCCGTAGTCGCCGGCCGGGCCTGGACCCCGGCCGGCCCTAGTCGCCGGCCGGCCCTGGTCGCTGGCCGGCCGGGCCAGATGCCGGACCGACTGACGACCTCATCACCCGGCTACCAAGTTAGGCTAGCCTCACCTTAAGGTGTAGCGGTGGCACCCATCCCCGACCTGCTTCCGGGCACCGCCGAGTTCGTACGTGGACTGTCCGCCCACGGCGACCGGTCGGCCCTGATCACCCGCGACGGCGAGCTGACATACCGCGAACTTGCCGCGCGGGTCGACGCGACCGCCCGGCGGCTCGGCGCGGAACGGCGGCTGGTGCTGCTCGCCGCGACCAACTCGGTCGACTCGGTCGTGGCGTATCTCGCGGCGCTGTCCGGCGGCCATCCCGTCCTGCTGGCCCCGGGCGACCGCGACGCGAGCCTGCAATCGCTGGTCGCGGCGTACGACCCGGACGTCGTCGCCGGTCCGGCCGGCGGTGGATGGGCAATCGACGAGCGGCGCCCCGGCACCCGCCATGACCTCCACCCGGACCTCGCCATGCTGCTGAGCACCTCCGGGTCGACCGGCTCGCCGAAGCTGGTCCGGCTCTCGTACGACAACCTGCAGGCGAACGCGGAGGCGATCGCCGATTACCTGGGGATCCGCAGCACCGACCGGGCAGCGACCACCCTGCCGATGCACTACTGCTACGGCCTTTCGGTCATCAACAGCCACCTGCTGCGCGGCGCCGCGCTGATCCTCACCGACCTGTCGGTCGCCGACTCCTGCTTCTGGGACCTGTTCCGCACGCACCGGGGCACCACGTTCGCCGGGGTGCCGTACACGTTCGACCTGCTCGACCGGGTCGGCTTCGCCACCATGCGGCTACCGCACCTGCGCGCCGTCACGCAGGCCGGCGGGCGACTCGCGCCCGAGCGGGTGAGCCAGTACGCGGCCTTGGGCCAGCGCAACGGCTGGGACCTCTTCGTCATGTACGGCCAGACCGAGGCGACGGCGCGGATGGCGTACCTGCCGCCCGACCGGGCGGAATCCCACCCGGCGGCGATCGGCGTGCCGATCCCGGGTGGATCGTTCCGGCTGGAGCCGGTGCCCGAGTGGCCGGAACCGGACACCGGCGAGCTGGTGTACTCGGGACGCAACGTCATGCTCGGGTACGCCGAGCGCCCGGCCGACCTGCGGCTGGGCCGGACGGTGCAGGACCTGCACACCGGCGATGTGGCCCGGCGTTGCCCCGACGGGCTGTTCGAGCTGGTGGGTCGGCGCAGCCGGTTCACCAAAATTCTCGGCCTGCGGATCGACTTGCAGCAGGTCGAGGCGATGCTCGACGAGCACGGCGTCGATGCCGGTTGCCTGGACGGCGACGACGAACTCGTGGTCGCCGTGGCCGGCGCGGGCGACCCGCGCCGGGTGCAGCGGCTGGTGTCCCGGGCGTACGCGCTGCCGGCCCGGGCCGTCCGGGTCTGCTTCCTGCCGGAACTGCCCCGGCTGGCCACCGGCAAGCCGGACTACCCGGCGCTGCGGGAAGCGACCCGGCCGAATCCGACCGAGCCGTCGGCCGAGCCGTCGGCCGGCGCCACGCCGGTGCCGGCCGCCGATCCGGAGCAGCTGTGCCGGCTGTACGCCGAGATCCTCGACCGGTCGGACGTGACCCCGGACAGCAGCTTCGTCAGCCTGGGCGGTGACTCGCTGTCGTACGTCGAGATGTCCATCCGCCTGGAGCAGGCCCTCGGGCACCTGTCGGCCAATTGGCACACGCTGCCCATTCGGGAACTCCGATCCCTCGCCCCGACGGCTGCCCGCCGCCGGCGGACGCTGGAGACCAGCGTGGCCCTCCGCGCGATGGCGATCGTGCTCATCGTGGGCTCACACATCCCGGTCTTCATGGTCAAGGGTGGCGCCCACGTGCTGCTCGGGGTTGCCGGCTTCAACTTCGCCCGCTTCCACCTCACCGCCGCCGCCCGCCCCGAGCGGCTACGGCACATCGGGCGCAGCATCGGGCGGGTCGCGCTGCCGAGCATGGCCTGGATCGGACTGGCGGTCCTCTTCACCACGGACTACCGCCCGACCAACCTCTTCCTGCTCAACAGCGTCTTCGGGCCGCCGGACGGGCGCTCGGAGTGGCATTTCTGGTTTATCGAGGCCCTGGTCTACATCCTGATCGGCATGGTGGCGCTGCTGGCGCTGCCCCGCTTCGACCGGGCCGAACGGCGGTTCCCGTTCGCCGTACCGATGGCCCTCGCGGCCGCCGGCCTGATCAGTCGCTACGACCTGCTCGACCTGGATGCCCGCTACGACCTGCCGTCGGCGATCGTCGCGTTCTGGCTCTTCGCGCTGGGCTGGGCCGCGGCCAAGGCGACCGGAGTACGGCAGCGACTGCTCGTGACTGCGGCGATCGTGGCCACCGTGCCGGGCTTCTTCGGCGAGCCGCAGCGGGAGGTGGTCATCGTTGCGGGCCTGGCGCTGCTGGTGTGGGTGCCGAGCCTGCCGAGCCTGGCACCGCTGAACCGGGTGGCCGGCGTGCTCGCGGCCAGTTCGCTCTACATCTACCTGACCCACTGGCAGGTCTTCCCGCGCATCGCCAGCGAATCCCGGACCCTTGCCCTGGCCGCCTCCCTTGCCTTCGGCGTCGGCTACTGGGTCCTCGTGACCCGGATCTCCGGCTGGCTTGCCGCCCGCCAGCGCGCCGACGCGCCGATCTAGAAGACTTGGGGCGAGCGGCGAGCCATAGATCTTCTAGATCGCGATAGGAGGCCCTACCCAATGACCCGCGAGGAGCTGCTGGCGTACTGCCTGGCCAAGCCCGGGGCGTGGCTGGACGAGCCGTGGGAGGGCGACGTGGTGGTGAAGGTCGGCAGCAAGATCTTCGCGTTCCTCGGGTCGGAGTCCTCTGAGACGGTCGGCATCAAGTGCGGCCCGAATCGGGACGTCGCCGACGAGTGGCTCGCCCGCTATCCCGAGGACGCCACCGTGATGGCGTACATCGGCCGGTCCGGGTGGAACACGCTGCGGCTCGGCGGCGCCATCCCGGACGACGAGCTGATCGAGGCGGTCGACGGGTCCTACGACACGGTGGTCAGCAAGCTTCCGAAACGCGAGCGTCCGGTCATGGACGGGCCGGCTGACGCCGCGCGATAGCTCGGCTGGCCAGTTCACCGGCCGGCGCCGCGGGCGAACCGGCCCGGGGTGACTCCGACATGGCGCACGAAATGCCGCGTCAGGTGGGCCTGGTCGTAGAATCCCGCGGCCGAGGCGGCCTCGGCCGGCGGCCGGCCGTCCAGGAGCAGCCGCCGGGCCAACTCAACGCGTCGTCCGGTCAGGTACCGGTGCGGGGGAAGACCGTACCGAGCGGTGAACGACCGGACCAGGTGGGTCGGGTGCGCCCCCAGCGCGTCGGCCGCCTCGCGCAGGCCGATCCCGCGGTCGACCCGCGCCTCCAGCAACTCCCGCAGCCGCTCGGCCACACCGGGTGGCCCCACGGGCCGGTCGGACGGGCGTCGCCGCAGGTGTGCCCGCAGGCGCTCAGCCACGAAAACCAACCGGCTCTCCGCCGCCAGTTCCTCGCCGGGCAACCCAAGATCCTGGTGGAGCCGATGGATCCGGTCACGCAGCAGCCTGTCCGTCACCGACGGCCGGTCGACCGCCGCACCGACAAGACCCTCTGGCAGCACCGACCGGTCGAGGTAGAGCACTCGCTTGTGGAAACCACCCGGCACCGCGGATCGGCCGTCGTGCGGCACGTACGGCGGCAGCAGGGTCACCGTCGCGGGCACGGCACCGTGCCGGTGCCGGTACAGGTCGTACCGGATGACACCGTCGTCCACGATGAGCAACGTCCAGACGGCGTGCACATGCGCCGGATACACGTGGTCGACGAAATGGGCGTGGAACACCTCCGTTACGCCCGGCACGGCCGGGCGCCACGCGGTCACTGGATGCTCCCCGGCCATGTCAGGAACGTACAAGACGACGGCACGCGATGGCGGGACCGTGAGGCATGCAGTTCACCACGAAGATCGCCATCCTGCTGCGGGACGACCTGGTCGGATGGCAGCGGCTCAATGTCACCGCATTTCTGGCCAGCGGCCTCGGCGCCAGCGAGCCCGACCTTGTCGGCGAGCCGTACGCGGACGCCGACGGCACCCGGTACCTTGCGATGTTCCGTCAGCCGGTCCTCGTGTTCGTCGGGGACGCGGCCCTGCTCACCGGGGCGCACCATCGGGCGCTCGACCGGGGACTACGGGTGGCCGTGTTCACCGAGGACCTCTTCGCCACCGGCAACGACGAGGACAACCGAATGGCCGTACGGTCCGTCGCCCGTGACAAGCTCAACCTCGTCGGCCTCGCTTTGCACGCCCCGCGGAACGTCGTGGACAAAGTGCTGAAGGGGGCCCGCCTGCATCCGTGACTCAACGCGGAACTACCGGCTCGCCCGCCCAGGCCCGCCAGCCGGCGAGCTGCTCGGCGACCGCGGCCAGCTGTGCCGCCACCGGGCCCGGGCCGGTGGATCCGGGCGTGGTGCGGGCAACCAGCGCCGACCGGACCGACAGAACCTCCCGTACGCCGGCATCCAGGTGCTCGCTGACCTGGGCCAGGTCGGCGTCGGACACCTCGCTCAACGCGCAGTCGCGGGCCACGCACATGGCCACCAGTCGCCCGGTGATCTCGTGCGCCTCGCGGAACGGCACTCCCTTGCGGACCAGCCAGTCGGCCACCTCGGTGGCCAGCGTGTAGCCGATCGGGGCGGCCGCCGCCAGCCGGTCCGCCCGTACCGTCATCGTGGAAATCATGCCAGCGAGCGCCGGCAGCAGCAGTTGCAGCGTGTCGACGGCGTCGAAGACCGGCTCCTTGTCCTCCTGCATGTCCCGGTCGTACGTCAACGGCAGACCCTTGAGCATGGTCAGTACGGACACCAGGCCGCCGACGAGCCGGCCGGACTTGCCGCGAGCCAGCTCGGCGATGTCCGCGTTCTTCTTCTGCGGCATGATCGACGATCCGGTGGCGAAGGCGTCATCGAGCTCCACCCAACCGAACTCCTGCGACGTCCAGAGCACCACCTCCTCGCCCAGCCGGGACAGGTGCACCCCGATCAGCGCGGTGGCGAAGAGGAACTCGGCGACGAAGTCCCGGTCGGCCACCGCGTCCATCGAGTTGGCCGCCGGAGCGGTGAACCCCAGCTCTCTGGCGACCTGCACCGGATCCAGCGGCAGCGACGACCCGGCCAGGGCGCCGGCGCCGAGCGGGCTGACCGCCGCGCGGGTGTCCCAGTCGCGCAGCCGGGCCAGGTCGCGCAGGATCGGCTGGACGTGCGCGAGCAGCCAGTGGCCAAAGGTGACCGGTTGGGCGTGCTGCAGGTGCGTCATGCCGGGTGCCGGCGTGTCGACGTGCCGCTCCGCCTGCTCGACCAGCGCACCGGCCAGCTCGACCAGCCGCAGCCCGACGCCCCGGGCGTGGTCACGCAGGTAGAGCCGCAGGTCGGTGGCGACCTGGTCGTTGCGGGACCGGCCGGCGCGCAGCTTGCCGCCCAGCGCCCCGAGGCGTTCCAGCAGTCCGCGCTCCAGCGCCGTGTGCACGTCCTCGTCGTCGACGGTGGGCCGGAACGAGCCGGATGCGCACGCCGCCTCCAGGTCGTCGAGCGCGGCCAGGATCCGGCCCAGCTCCACGGCGTCGAGCAGGCCCGCCCGGGCCAGCACCCGGGCGTGGGCCCGCGAGGCCGCCAGGTCGTACGGGGCCAGCCGCCAGTCGAACTGGACGCTCACCGACAGCCGGGCCAGCGCCTCGGACGGTCCGCCGGCGAAGCGGCCACCCCACAGGCTGGTCCGGTTGGTGGCGGCGCTGTTCTCGGTCAGGCTCTTGTCGTCCACGACCCCCATTCTGGAAGTCACGCCAGCGGATCGCCCAGCCGGGCGTCCCGGGCCGCCGCCATCTTGCTCGGCAGGCCCCAGAGCTGTACGAAGCCCTTGGCCAACGACTGGTCGAACGTGTCGCCGGTGTCGTAGGTGGCCAGGCCGAAGTCGTACAGGCTGGCCGCCGAGCGCCGGCCGGTCACCACCGCACGACCGCCGTGCAGGGTGAGCCGCACGTCGCCGCACACGTGCCGCTGGCTGTCCGCGATGAACGCCTCCAGCGAACGCTTGAGCGGCGAGAACCACAGGCCGTCGTACACGAGCTCGCCCCAGCGCTGGTCGACGCCCTTCTTGAAGCGGGCCAGGTCACGCTCCACCGTGATGGCCTCCAGCTCCTGGTGGGCGGTGATCAGGGTGATGGCGCCCGGCGCCTCGTACACCTCGCGGCTCTTGATGCCCACCAGGCGGTCCTCGACCATGTCCAGCCGCCCGACGCCCTGTGCGCCGGCGCGCCGGTTCAACTCGAGGATCGCCTGGTACGGGGTGACGATCTGGCCGTCGATCGCCACGGGTAGCCCGTTGCCGAAGGTGATCACCACCTCGTCCGGGTCCCGCTGCTGCGCGGGGTCGGCGGTGTACGCGTACAGATCCTCGATGGGGCCGTTCCAGATGTCCTCCAGGAACCCGGTTTCCACCGCCCGGCCCCACAGGTTCTGGTCAATGGAGTACGGCGACGAGTGGGTGACGTCGATCGGCAGGCCGCGTTCCATCGCGTACCCGATGGCCTTGTCCCGGGTCCACGCGAAGTCCCGCGCCGGCGCGACCACCTTGAGGTCCGGCGCGAGGGCCGCGATGCCCACCTCGAACCGCACCTGGTCGTTGCCCTTGCCGGTGCACCCGTGCGACACGATGGTGCCGCCGTGCTTGCGGGCGGCCGCCACCAGGTGCTTGGCGATCAGCGGCCGAGACAGCGCGGAGACCAGCGGGTAGCGGTCCATGTAGAGCGCGTTGGCGCGCAGCGCGGGCAGGCAGTAGTCGGCGGCGAACTCCTCCCGCGCGTCGACGACCTCGGCCGCTACGGCGCCGCAGGCCAGCGCCCGGCGGCGGATGGCGTCCAGGTCCTCGCCGCCCTGGCCGACGTCGACCGCGACCGCGATGATCTCGGCGCCGGTCTGCTCGGCCAGGTACGGAATGGCGACCGAGGTGTCCAGGCCGCCGGAGTACGCGAGTACGACCCGCTCCGTCATGGTGCTGCTCCTCTCGTTGGTTGTGGTGAACCCCGCCGGACGCCGGTCAGCGTTCGTATCCGTCGACCCGGACCGATCCGGGCGCGGTCGCCGCCCATCCGGACAGCCGTGTGCCCAGGGCGGCACCTCCCCCGGCCTCGCGCGTGACGACGAAGATGGTGTCGTCGCCGGCGATCGTGCCGACGACCTCGGGCAGGCCGGCGCGGTCCAACGCGCTGGCCAGATAGTGGGCGGCGCCCGGTGGGGTACGCAGCACCGCGATGTTGCCGCTGTGGTCGACCTCGTTGAGCAGTTCCCGCAGCAGCCGGACCAGCCGCGCCGGCGCGGCCTCCGCGCCGCGCAGCGGCCGGTGACCGTCCTCCGGGATCAGGTACGCCGGCACGCCGTCGCCACCGCGGACCTTGACGGCACCCAGCTCTTCCAGGTCCCGCGACAACGTGGCCTGGGTGACCTGCACCCCGGCGGCGGCGAGCAGGTCACCCAGTTCGGTCTGGGAGCGGACCCGGCGGCCGCGGATCAGCTCCACGATCCGGGCGTGCCGGGCGGCGCGGGTGGACGGTCCGGTCATGGCGCCTCCGTCCGCTCGGTGTCGGCCGTTGTGCCGCCCTGCAGGAGGAACGTGAGCAGTGCCTTCTGCGCGTGCAGCCGGTTCTCCGCCTGGTCGAAGACGGCGCTCTGCGGTCCGTCGAGCACCTCGTCGGTGATCTCCTCACCGCGGTGGGCGGGCAGGCAGTGCAGGACGATCGCGCCGGGCGCCGCCATGGCGAGGAGCGTCTTGTTCACCTGGTAGGGCCGGAACGGGAGGTGCCGGTCGAGCCCGTCGTCCTCCTGGCCCATCGACGTCCAGGTGTCCGTAGCCACCACGTCCGCGTCCTGCACCGCTGCCATCGGATCCCGCAGCACCCGCACCGATCCGCCCATGCCGGCCGCGATCTCTTCGGCCCGGGCGACAACGGCGGGCGCCGGCTCGTGCCCGGCCGGGCCGGCCAGCCGTACGTGCAGACCGGCCATGGCTCCCGCGATGAGATAGGAGTGGGCCATGTTGTTGGCCGCGTCGCCGACGTAGGCGAGGGTACGGCCGGCAGTGGCGCCGAACCGTTCCCGGATGGTGAGCAGGTCGGCGAGGAGTTGGCAGGGATGGAACCCGTCGGTCAGGGCGTTGATCACGGGCACGGTCGCGCCGGCGGCGACTTCGGCGATGCGGTCGTCGCCGTACGTGCGCAGCACGATGGCGGCGACGTACCGGGACAGCACCCGGCCGGCGTCGGCGAGCGTCTCGCCGCGGCCGAAGTGGGTTACCTGGGTATCCACCACCAGCGGGTGACCACCCAGTTCGGCGACCCCGGTGTCGAACGAGACCCGCGTCCTTAGGCTCTGCTTGTCGAACAGCACGGCCACCGACCGCGGCCCGGCCAGCGGGCGGTAGCCGAACCGGTCGACCTTCATCGCGGCGGCCAGGTCGAGCACGTCGGCCTGCTCGGCCGGCGTCAGGTCGTCGTCGCGGAGGAAATGCCGGGTCATGAGGGTCCGTCCGGAGGACTCGGGGTGGCGGCATCGCGGGCCACCGCAGGCGGCTGGGTCACCGTCGCCTCGACGCGCGCGGCGTCCAGGGCGGCGGGCAGGGCGGCGAGGAAGGCGTCCACCTGAGCGGACGAGAGAATCAGCGGCGGCGCGAGCCGGATCACGTCCGGCTGGACCGGGTTGGCGAGGAACCCGGCATCGCGGAGGGCCGCCACCGCCGTGGCCGCACCGGGCCCGGTGAGCGCGACGCCGAGCAGCAAGCCGGCGCCGCGCACCTCGGCCACCAGGGGGTGGCCCAACTCCTCGATCCCGCGGTGCAACCGCTCCCCGATCCGCTTCACGTGATCGAGCAGACCCTCGTTGGCGATGGTCGAGATGACGGCCAGGGCGGCGGCGCAGCTGACCGGGTTTCCGCCGAATGTGCTGCCGTGCATTCCCGGACCGAGCATCGTGGCCGCCTCGCCGAAGGCCAGACAGGCGCCGATGGGCAGGCCGCCGCCCAGGCCCTTGGCGAGGGTGAGCACGTCCGGTTCGACCCCCTCGGCCTGGTGGGCGAACCAGTGTCCGGTGCGGCCGATCCCGGTCTGCACCTCGTCGAGCACCAGGAGAGCGCCATGCCGCGAGGTGATCTCCCGCGCCGCGACCAGATAGCCCGGCGGCGGTACGACAACGCCGTTCTCGCCCTGCACCGGCTCGAGGATCACCATCGCGGTCCGGTCGGTGACCGCGGCGGCGAGCGCCGCGGCATCGCCGTACGGCACGTGCGTCACCGCGTCCGGCAGCGGGCGGAACGGGTCGGCCTTCGCCGGTTGTCCGGTCAACGCCAGCGCGCCCATGGTGCGCCCGTGGAAGCCTCCGTCGGCCGCCACCACGTGTCGTCGCCCGGTGAGCCGGGACAACTTGAACGCCGCCTCGTTGGCCTCGGCGCCGGAGTTGGCGAAGAAGACCCGGCCGGGCCGGCCGGCCAGGGCCAGGAGCAGTTCGGCGAGGGCGACCGGCGGCTCGGCGACGTACAGATTCGACACGTGGCCGAGCGTGGCGATCTGCCGGGACACGGCGGCGACAACGGCCGGATGGGCGTGCCCCAGGGCGTTGACGGCGATGCCGCCGAGCAGGTCGAGGTACTCCCGGCCGGCCTCGTCGACCACGACGGCGCCGGAGCCGGACACCAGCGCCAGCGGCGGCGTGCCGTAGTTGTCCATCATGGCCTGCTGCCAGCGCTCAACCAGCGCGGTCATCCGTCCACCACCATGGTGCCGAAACCCTCCGACGTGAACACTTCCAGCAGGATCGAATGGGCGATGCGGCCGTCGACCACGTGCGCCGCCGGTACCCCGGCCCGCACCGCCCGCAGGCAGGCCTCCATCTTGGGCACCATGCCCGCGGACAGTTCCGGCAGCAGCTTCTCGAGCTCGTCGGCCGAGATCTCCGAGATCAGGCTGCCGGTGTCCGGCCAGTCGGCGTAGAGCCCGGGTACGTCGGTAAGCACGACCAGCTTGCGCGCCTCCAGCGCGGCGGCCAGTGCCGCGGCCGCCGTGTCGGCGTTGAGGTTGTGCAGGACCCCGTCGGCGTCCGGGGCGACGGTCGAGATCACCGGAATCCGGCCGGCCGCGATCAGGTCCGTCACCGCCGCGGCCTGGACGGCCGCCACGTCGCCCACCTGGCCGACGTCGACCGGCTCGCCGTCGACGTACGCGGGTCGGCGGACGGCGGTGAAGAGCCGGGCGTCCTCTCCGGACAGGCCCACCGCGAACGGGCCGTGCTCGTTGATCAGGCCGACCAGCTCCCGGCCGACCTGGCCGACCAGCACCATCCGCACGACATCCATCGCCTCCGCAGTGGTGACCCGCAGGCCACCGCGGAACTCGCTGGCGATGCCGAGCCGCTCCAGCATGGCGGTGATCTGCGGACCGCCGCCGTGTACCACCACCGGCTTGAGCCCGGCGTAGCGCAGGAAAACCATGTCCGCGGCGAACCCGCGCCGCAGCTCCGGATCGCCCATCGCGTTGCCGCCGTACTTGACGACGACGGTGGCGCCGGCGAAGCGCTCCAACCAGGGGAGGGCCTGGATCAGCGTGGCAGCCTTCTCCTGGGCACGGGTGTGGTCGGCGGACAGGTTCATGTGGAGTACGCCGAGTTCTCGTGGACGTACGCGTGGGACAGATCGTTCGTCCAGATGGTCGCCTGCTCGGCGCCCGCGTGCAGGTCGACGTGGATCGTCACGTCGCGACCGGTCAGGTCGACCTTCGACCGGTCCTCGGCGGCGGCACCGGACCGGCACACCCACACCCCGTTGATCGCGACGTCGATCCGCTCCGGCTCAAACGCGGCGCCGGTCGTGCCGACGGCCGCCAGGATCCGGCCCCAGTTCGGGTCGTTGCCGAACAGCGCGGTCTTCACCAGGTTGTTGCGGGCGACGGCACGCCCGACCTCGACCGCGTCGTCCTCGCTGGCCGCGCCCAGCACGTCGATGCCCACCTGCTTGGTGGCGCCCTCCGCGTCGGCGACCAGTTGCTGGGCCAGATCGTGGCACGCGCTCGTGACGGCCGCGGTCAGCTCCGCCTGGTCCGGCTCGATCCCGGAGGCCCCGCTGGCCAACAGCAGCACCGTGTCGTTGGTGGACATGCAGCCGTCGGAGTCGACCCGGTCGAACGTGACCCGGCAGGCCTCGCGCAGCGCCGTGGACAGCGCCGCCGAGCCGGCAACCGCGTCGGTGGTCAACACGCAGAGCATCGTGGCCAGCGCCGGCGCCAGCATGCCGGCGCCCTTGGCCATCCCGCCGACCGTCCAGCCCATGCCACCGGCGGCGGTCGTCTTGGGCCGCGTATCGGTGGTCATGATGGCTTCGGCGGCGGCCGGTCCGCCGCTGCGGGACAGGGCGCGCACCGCCGCCCGCACGCCCGGCAGCAGCTTGTCCATCGGCAGTCGCTCGCCGATCAGCCCGGTCGAGCAGACGGCCACCTCGCTGGCGCCCAGCATGAGCCGGGCGCTGGAACCGGTCAACGCGGCGGCGGCGAGCTCGGCCGTGGCGTGGGTGTCCTGGAAACCGGAACTTCCGGTGCACGCGTTGGCGCCGCCGGAGTTGAGCACGACCGCCCGTACCACCCCGCCTTTGACGACCTGCTGGGTCCACAGAACGGGTGCGGCCTTCACCCGGTTGGCGGTGAAGAGGCCGGCCGCGGTCGCGTCCGGGCCGTCGTTCACGACCAGCGCCACATCGGCGCCGCTGGCCTTGAGCCCGGCCGCCACGCCGCTGGCCCGGAACCCCCGGGGTGCGGTGACGGTCACTGTCCTGACCTTTCGTTCGCGGCTGCGCGGCTCCGCTTCGCTGCAGTCCTCGCGCTCACGGTGCGGTCCCGAACACCGACAGGCCCGCCGTCTCCGGCAGGCCGAGCATCAGGTTCGCGCACTGCACGGCCTGGCCGGCCGCACCCTTGCCCAGGTTGTCCAGCGCGCTGACCACGACCACCCGCCCCGAGTCGCCGTCCACATCCACTTGAAGATGGCAGGAGTTGGCGCCGAGCGTCGCCGCGGTGTGCGGCCACGCCCCCTCAGGCAACAGGTGGACGAACGGGCGGTCGGCGTACGCCTCGGCGAGCGCCGCCCGCGGGTCGGGCCCGCCGGCGACCGGCCGGGCCGTGACCGTCGCGAGGATGCCGCGCGGTATCGGCGCCAGCACCGGGGTGAACGACATGCTGCTGGCGCCGGTGGCCTGCTTGATTTCCGGCACGTGCTGGTGCGCGCCCACCTTGTACGGCGACAGGTCACCCATCACCTCGCTGCCGAGCAGGTGGGCCTTGGCGGTGCGGCCGGCGCCGGACGTGCCGGAGGCGGCCACGACCACCACGTCGTCCGGCGAGACGGCGCCGGAGGCGATGAGGGGTGCCAGCGCGAGGATGGTGGCGGCCGCGTAGCAGCCGGTGTTGGCCACCCGGGTCGCGCCGGCGATCGCGGCCCGCTGGCCCGCCAGCTCGGGCAGGCCGTACGTCCATGCCCCGGCGTGCGGGCCGCCGTAGTGGCGGGCCCACGCCGCGGGGTCGGTCAGCCGATGGTCGGCGCCGAGGTCGACCACCTTGACGGTCGACGGAAGGTGGGCGGCCAGGGCGGCGGACTCGCCGTGCGGCAGGGCCAGGAAGACCAGGTCGGCGTCGGCGAGGGTGGCCGGATCGGTCGCGGCGAGGGTCAGATCGAGCCCGACCAGCTGCGGGTGGACCGCCGTCACCGGCGCCCCGGCCCGCGTGTTCGCGGTGGCCGCAACCAGGTCGAAGTCGGGATGCCCGGCGACCAGCCGCAGCAGCTCGCCACCGGCGTAGCCGCTCGCCCCGGCCACCGCTACCCGAATACCCATACTCGCCCCCGCATGTCTATGCAGCGACGATAGCAACCGCGCCAGCGATGCCGCAACTTAATGCGGGGATTTGCATGAAGTTGAGTCGCCGGAGGCCTGGAACGGCCCCCGGTCTACGGCCACCCCGCCGCCGTGGCCTACGGCCACCCGGCCCCCCGGTGGCCTACGGCCACCCCGCGCCGGCCGCCGGCGCCTCGACCATCAGCACCTGGCCGGTACGCCGTCCGTCGGCCGCCAGCCCACCGTCGTTCGACCACTCAGCCACGGTCAGGAAGAGCGTTCGCCGGTCGTCGCCGCCCAGGATGCAGGCGAAGCAGCCCCGGTCGAGGTCGGTCGTCTGCAGGACCTCCCCGCCCTCCCGGACCCGCACGCACCGCTTGTTGGGCACGTCGGCGTACCAGACGGCACCCTCGACGTCGAGGCAGATGCCGTCCGGGTAGCCACCGGCGAGGTCCGCCCACGTCCGCCGGTTGGACAGGCTTCCGTCGGGCGCGATGTCGAAGGCGGTGAGCCGGTTGCCGTACGACTCGGCCAGGATCAGCGTGGCGTTGTCGGGGGTGACAGCCATGCCGTTGGCGAACAGGATCTGGTCGGCGACCTGTCGGGCCGAGCCGTCCGGTGCCACCAGGGCGAGGATTCCGGGCGCTGGGTCGCCGCCGCCGAACTCGAATCCGATGTTGCCGACGTAGGCGTTGCCCCGGCCGTCGACGACCATGTCACTCCAGGCATGGCTGGCCAGGCCGGACAGGTCGGCGTGGACGTCCAGCGAACCGTCCGGTGCGCGGCGGAGCAGGCGGCCGTCCAGCGACGACACGATGAGCAGGCTTCCGTCCGGCAGCCGGCCGAGGCCCATCGGCCCCGCCGCAACGGGTACGACGATCTCGCGCCGGCCGTCGGAGCCGACGGCCACCACCTCCTTCGCGCCCATGTCGGAGAGCCAGAGGCGGCCGTCGTACCAGCGCGGCGACTCGCCGAAGACCAGGCCGGTGAGCAGGGTTCTGGGTGTTGGCATCGTGCTCTCCCCTGATTCGGGCACTCCCGCCGAGCGCCACTCGACAGGTATGTAGAAACCGGTGCGCCAGGTTCGACATCGTGGTGACGGCGAACGAGGAGGAAGCATGAAGTACCTGATCCTGATTTACCGGAATCCACAGTCTCGAGAGATCTGGGAGAACATGTCGCCGGCCGAGCAGGCCGCGGGTTACGACGCGTACGCCGCTTTCACCGAGGAGCTCATGGCCACCGGCGAGTTGATCGTGTCGGAGGCGCTGGCCGACCCGTCGCTGAGCAAGCGGGTCACCGTGCGCGGCGGCCGGGCGGTGCCGACCGACGGGCCCTTCGCCGAGGCGAAGGAGCAGCTGGCCGGCATCTTCCTCGTTGAGTGCGACTCCATCGACCGGGCGGTCCAGATCGCGGCCCGGATGCCGGGTGCCGAGCATCTCGATGTCGACGTGCGGCCGGTCCTGCACCTCGCTGAGACCGAACCATGACCGGCGGGTACGAGGTCGAGCGCCTCCTCCGCGAACTGGCGCCGCAGGTGCTCGGCATCCTCGTCCGACGGTTCGACGGATTCGACATCTGCGAGGACGCCGTCCAGGAGGCGCTATTGGCCGCGGCGCTGCAGTGGCCGCGCGAAGGCGTGCCGGACAACCCCAAGGGCTGGCTGGTCACGGTGGCCACCCGTCGGCGGACCGAGATGTGGCGCGCCGACACGGCCCGGCGCCGGCGGGAACTGTCCGCTGCGGCCCTCGCGGCACCTCAGCCGGAGCCCGCGCCGAGCATCGACGACACGCTCACCCTGCTGCTGCTCTGCTGCCACCCCTCGCTCACCACCGCCTCCCAGGTGGCACTGACCCTGCGGGCGGTCGGCGGGCTGACCACAGCCGAGATCGCCCGCGCGTTCCTGATGCCGGAGGCCACCGTGGCGCAGCGGATCAGCCGGGCCAAGCAGCGGATCAAGGGCAGCGGGGCGGGGTTTCACCTGCCGCCGCCGGACCAACTCGCGACCCGGGTGTCCGCCGCGCTCCGAGTGCTCTATCTGATCTTCAACGAGGGATACACCGCCAGCTCCGGGCCGGCCCTCCACCGCGTCGAGCTGTCCACCGAAGCCATCCGGCTGACCCGGCAGCTGCAAAAGCAGCGGCCAGCGGACGGCGAGGTGGCGGGGCTGCTGGCGCTGATGTTGCTCACCGACGCCCGGCGCCCGGCCCGCACCGGCCCGGACGGCACCCTGGTCCCGCTTGCCGAGCAGGACCGAGGTCTTTGGGACGGCGCGGCGATCGCCGAAGGGGTCGCGCTCATCACCCACGCGCTGGCCGCCACGCCCGTCGGCCCGTACCAGCTACAGGCCGCGATCGCCGCGGTGCATGACGAGGCGGCCCGGGCCGACGACACCGACTGGCGCCAGATCCTCGCGCTCTATGACCTGCTGAACCGCGTCGAGCCCGGCCCCATGGTGACCCTCAATCGCATCGTTGCCATCGCCATGGTCGAGGGCCCGGCGGCCGGGCTGCGGCAACTCCTGGCCCATGAGTCGGACCCGGTGCTCGCCGGGCACTACCGGGTGGACGCCGTCCGCGCCCACCTGCTCGAGTTGGCCGGGGATCACGAAGGAGCCCGCGCCCACTACGAACGGGCCGCGGTGCGCACGCTCAGCCTGCCCGAGCGGCGTTACCTCCGCTCCCGGGCCAGTCGGCTCGTCACGACCGGTCCCGGCCCAGCCGCCCGCGTGGCTACCCGCCCCGAATGACCGCGCCCAGCCGGCGGGCGGCTTCCGCGACCGCGGCGTCCCGCGCGGCCACCGCCTCGTCCCCACTCAGCGTGCGGTCCGGCGCCCGGAACGTCAGCTTGTACGCCAGCGACTTGCGGCCGGCGCCGAGCTGCTCCGAGGCGTACACGTCGAACAGCCGCACCGATTCCAGCAGCTCGCCGGCGCCGGCGGCGATCGCCCGCTCCACCTCGGCGGCCGGCACGTTCTCGTCGACCACCAGCGCGAGGTCGATCAGCGCGGGCGGATAGTTGGACAGCCGCGGTGCGGGAGCCACCGGCGCGGGCGGCAGCGCGTCGAGGTCGATCTCCATGGCGGCGGTCCGCTTCGGCAGGTCCAGCGCCGCGACGACGCGCGGGTGCAGCTCGCCGGCGTGCCCGACCACCTCGCCGTCGACGACGAACTCCGCGCACCGACCGGGATGCCAGGGTGCGGTGTCGCCGGCGCGGACCACGATCCGGTCGTCCGGCACCCCCGCCTCGGCGAGGACGACCCGTGCGGCCTCGACGGCGTCGGCCCATTCCGCCGGGCGCCCGGCGCCCCACCAGCCGGCGGGCTCGACCGAACCGGCGAGGACCGCGGCCGCGTGCCACGGCTGGTGCGGTACGACGGCATCGGCAGCGGCAAACTCGGTGTCGGTGGGCCGCCGGTCGACACCCATCGCGGGCGGTACGCCGGCGTCGGGCCGGCGCAGGAACATCACGCCAATCTCGTAGAGGGCGAGATCCCGCTGCCCGCGGCCCACGTTGCGGCGCAGGACGCCGAGTAGCGGACCGAGCAGGGTGGTGCGCAGCAGCGGCTCCTCCTCGGACAGCGGATTGGTCAGCCGCACCGCCTGCCGGCGCGGATCGCCGGGGGGCAGGCCGAGGGCGTCGAACAGCTCCGGCGCCACGAACGGGTACGACAGCACCTCGACGTACCCCTGCTCGGCCAGCGCGCGGGCCACCGAACGACGCCGCCGCTGCTCCGGCGTGAGCCCCCGGCCGGGCGGGGCGAGCGGCAGCACGGACGGCACCTTGTCGTACCCGTCCAGCCGGACGACCTCTTCCACCAGGTCGGCCGGGTCGGTCAGGTCAGGACGCCAGGTCGGCGGGGTGACGGACAGCGTCGCCGTGGTGACCGGGGATGTGGCCACGCCGGCGCCGGCGGCGGCGACCGTGCAGCCGATCTGCTCCAGCAGGGCGGTGACCCGCGCCGGCGGGTAGCTCACGCCCACTCGCCGGGACGGCAGGTCCGCGTCCAGCACCACCGGGGATGGCGGCGCCACATGGTTGGTGTCGAGGATCTCGGCGCTTGCCGTGCCGCCCCCGTACGAGGTGAGGAGGCCGACCGCGCGGTCGAGCGCCACCAGGGGCAGCGCCGGGTCGACCCCGCGTTCCCAGCGCTTGGCCGCGTCGCTGAAGAGCTTGTGCCGGCGGGCGGTGCGCCCCACCATCACCGGATCCCAGTGCGCCGCCTCGAAGAGGACGTTGGTCGTGCCGGCGACCACCTCACTGGTCTGCCCGCCCATCACCGCGGCCAGCGAGATCGGGACGCCGTCGCCCTCGCCCGCGAGGGCGTTGGGTAGCCCGGCGTCGCAGATCACCATGTCTTCGGTGTCGAGGGCCCGGGTCACGCCGTCCAGCGTGGTCAGCTTCTCCCCCGGCTCGGCCCGTCGCACCACCAGCGGTCCGTGCAGCCGGTCCAGGTCGAAGGCGTGCATCGGCTGCCCCAGCTCCACCATCACGTAGTTGGTGATGTCGACCGGCAGCGAGATCGTACGGATGCCGGCCACCGTGAGGCGGCGCTGCATCCAGTCGGGCGTCGGAGCCGTGGGGTCGACTCCGCGCACCACCCGGGCGGCGAACCGGTCGCAGCCGGCGGTGTCGCGCACCTCGACCGGGTACGCCGGCTCGTCGGTGGGGCCGGGAGCGGGCACCTGGCCGGGGTCGCGGAAGGGTCCGCCGAACGCGAGCGACAGTTCCCGGGCGATCCCGCGCACGGACATGGCGTACCCGCGGTCGGGGGTGATCTCCAACTCGACCACGACGTCGTCGAGCCCGACGACCGGGCGCGCGTCGTCGCCCGGTTTGACCGGGCTGTCCCGCGGCAGCACGAGAATGCCGGAGTGGTCGTCGCCGAGCCCCAGCTCGCGCGCGGAGCAGATCATCCCGTTGGAATTGCGGCCGTAGGTCCGGCGGGCGCCGATGGCGAAGCCGCCCGGCAGAACGCCGCCGGGCAGGATCACCACCACCCGATCGCCGGGGGCGAAGTTCGTCGCGCCGCAGACGATCTCCTGCGGCTCGCCGGTGCCGTTCGCCGCGCCCACGTCGACCCGGCAGAAGCGGATCGGCTTCTTGAAGCCGGTCAGCTCTTCGATCTCCAGCACCTCGCCGACCACGAGGGACCCGGTGACGGTCGTGCGCAGGTCGACGATGGACTCGACCTCCAGACCCAGATTCACCAGCGCCTGCTCCCGGTCGCCGGCGGACAGGTCGGCGGGCAGGTCGACGTGCTCGCGCAGCCAGGAAACTCCGACCCGCATGGTTAGACCCCCATCCCGAACGCGCGGGTGAACCGCACGTCACCCTCGACCATGTCGCGCATGTCGCCGATGCCGTGCCGCACCATCAGCGTGCGCTCGATTCCCATGCCGAACGCGAAGCCGGAGTAGACGTCCGGGTCGATGCCGCAGGCGCGCAGCACCCGCGGATTGACCATGCCGCAGCCGCCCCACTCGACCCACTGCGCGCCGCCGCGGTGCTGCGGGAACCACACGTCGAACTCGGCCGACGGTTCGGTGAACGGGAAGTAGTGCGGCCGCCAGCGGGTCCTCGCCTCGGCACCGAACATGACCCGGGCGAAGTGGTCGAGCGTGCCCTTGAGGTGCGCCATCGTGATGCCCTGGTCGACGACCAGGCCCTCCACTTGATGGAAGACCGGCGTGTGGGTGGCGTCCAGCTCGTCGGTGCGGTAGACCCGTCCGGGCACGACGACGTAGATGGGCGGCTTGCGCGCCAGCATGGTGCGCGCCTGCACCGGCGAGGTGTGGGTGCGCAGCACCAGGCCCGGAATGTCCACGTAGAACGTGTCCATCAGGCCGCGCGCCGGATGGTCCGGTGGGATGTTCAGCGCGTCGAAGTTGGCCCACTCGAGTTCAAGTTCCGGGCCTTCGGCGATCTCGTACCCCATCCCCACGAACAGGTCGCCGATGCGCTCCATCAACGTGCTCAGCGGGTGCCGGGCGCCCCGCGGGCGGCGGGCCGTCGGCAGGGTGACGTCGACCCGTTCCTCGGCGAGCACCCTCTCAGCCTGCTGGCGTTCGAGATTGACCTGTTGCTCTTTGAACGCGGCCTCGATCATTCGACGAGCCTCATTGACGCGCTTGCCGGCATCCGCCTTCGCGGCCGGCGGCAACGCCCCGATCTCGCGGCGGGCCAGGGACACCGGCGCCCGGTCGCCGAGGTGCTGGTGGCGCACCGCGCCGAGCGCGTCGAGGTCAGCTGCGGCGGCGAACGCCGCAACTGCCGCGGACGCCGCCGCGTCGAGCGCGCTCTGGTCGAGCAGCGCGACCTGCTTGGGGTCGTACGGATCGGTGCGGTAGGTCATGGCGTGCCTGT
>DASVMV010000254.1:0-7256 GCA_036384155.1 Micromonosporaceae bacterium | reverse complement strand
CCCCGCGGCGCTCCCGCCCGGGACACTCGACGAACCGGTAAACCGGCCGATGCCGAAGCCGGCGATCAGGGCCAGCACCAGACCGCCCATGATCAGGGCCAATCGGATCGACCCGCGGTCGACGCCCAGTGGTTCGGCCGGCCGCATCTCGGGCCGGGTCCCGGTCTGGTCAGGCATCCGGACGTCGGGCACGGGCAGCGGCCCGGGCGGGTGCGGCGTCACTCGTCATGCCGAACACGGTAGCCGGCTCGCGGTTCGGGGAGCCTCGCCTGCCTGACCGAGCCCCGCGCCCGCGGGGCCGGTCATGCGGCCGCCCTCCCCTACGCCGCCACTGCGAGGGCGAGGGGCAGCACTCCGGGGGCGCCGGCCTGCCGCAGCACGCGGGCCACCATGGCCATCGTCCATCCGGAGTCGACCAGGTCGTCGACGAGCAGCACCGGGCCGGGCAGAGCCCCGACCGCCGCAGCCAACTCGGGGCGCGCGGTGAACGCGCCGTGCAGTGCGCGTACCCGCTGGGCGCTGTTGCCCCGCGGACCGTCCGGCGTCGGTCCGCCAGCGAAGGACACCTCCCCGAGCAGTGGCAGCCGGCCGATGTGCGCGATCCGCTCGGCGGTGCTGCGTACCAGGATCGGGTGCCGTCGGGATGCCACCGTCACCACCGCCGCCGGCCGCGCCGGCCAACAGTCGTCGCCGTGCGCCCAGGCCTTGAGCACCTCGACCACGGCCGCGGCCACGTCGTCGGGCACCGGGCCGTCGGGCGCCTGCGGCCCGACCAGTTGGCGCAGCCGCGGACCCCAGCCCAGGTCGGACAGGCGACCGACGGCGCGTCCCGGCAGGGTCTGTTCGTTCGGCGCGATGCGACCCTTGACCGGTACGCCGACCTGCTCCACCCCGGTCGGCCACATCTTTTTCGGCGCGATGTCCACCCCGGGCCGGCCAAGGAACGCCTGCGCGGCCGAAAGCGCCGGACCGGAGACGGCCGTGGGAAATCCGGGACCGGCGCACCGGTCACAGCGTCCGCACGGGGCCGCACCGGGGTCGTCAAGGCACCGGCGGAGGTACTCCATGCGGCAGCCGGGTGTGGTGACGTACTCCCGCATCGCCCCCTGCTCGGCGTCGCGTGCCTGGGCCACCCGGCGCAACCGGATGCTGTCGTAGACCCACGGCTCGCCGGTGGCCACCCAGCCACCCTTCACCCGCCGCACCGCGCCGTCGACGTCCAGCACCTTCAACATCAGCTCGATGCGGGCCCGGCGCAGGTCAACGATCGGTTCGAGGGCCGGTACGGAGATCGGCCGCTCCGGGTGCAGCGCGGTCAGCACCGCTCGGACCTGCTCCTCGGGCGGGAACGCGACCGAGGCGAAGTAGCGCCAGATCGCCTGGTCTTCGGCGCCCGGCAGCAGCAGTACGTCCGCGTGGTCGACCGCCCGGCCGGCGCGACCCACCTGTTGGTAGTACGCGATCGGCGAGGGCGGAGCGCCGAGGTGCACCACGAAGCCGAGGTCCGGCTTGTCGAATCCCATGCCCAGGGCCGAGGTCGCCACGATGGCCTTGAGCTTGTTGTCCAGCAGGTCCTGCTCGGCGGCGCGGCGGTCGGCGTCGTCCGCCTGTCCGGTGTACGCGGCCACCCGGTATCCCCGCGCGGCGAGGAACTCGGCGGTGTCGACGGCCGCCGCCACGGTCAGCGTGTACACGATTCCGGATCCGGGGAGCCGCTCCAGGTTGTCGGCCAACCACCCGAGCCGGTGCGCCGCGCTGGGCAGTTCGAGCACGCCCAGCCGCAGCGAGGGGCGGTCCAGCGGCCCGCGCAGCACCAGGGCGTCACCGAGTTGCTCAGCCACGTCCGCGGTCACCCGGGCGTTGGCGGTAGCGGTGGTGGCGAGGACCGGCGTGCCGGCCGGCAGGCCGGCCAGGAATGTGCGCAGCCGGCGGTAGTCGGGCCGGAAGTCGTGGCCCCAGTCGGACACGCAATGGGCCTCGTCGACCACGAGCAGGCCGGTGGTCGCGGCCAACCGGGGAAGCAGGTTGTCACGGAAGTCCGGATTGTTGAGCCGTTCCGGGCTGATGAGCAGTACGTCGACCGCGCCGTCCCGGATCTGCCGGCTGATCTCGTCCCACTCGTCCAGGTTGGCGGAGTTGATCGTGCGAGCGTGGATGCCGGCGCGTCCGGCCGCCTCCACCTGGTTGCGCATCAGCGCCAGCAGCGGGGACACGATGACGGCAGGGCCGGCAGGGCCGGCAGGCGCGTCGGCGGCACGGAGCAGCGCGGTGGCCACGAAGTACACGGCCGACTTTCCCCAGCCGGTGCGCTGTATGCAGAGCACCCGCCGCCGGTCGACGACAAGCGCCTCGATGGCCCGCCACTGGTCGTCACGCAGCCGCGCGCCCTCGCCGGCAAGTCGCCGCAGTACCGCCTCGGCACGCGCCCGAACCGCTACCCGGTCCTCACTCATCCGGCCTTTCTACCAGTCGTCGGGGGGCTTCCGCCGGAACCGGTGGCGGCGGCAGGAAGATCAGAACCGGGCGGAGCGAATCGGACTCCACCGCGCCGAGCCGGCAGCGGGCGACGAGTTCCTCTATCGAGCGGTACGGACCACCCAGGGACCGGTCCATCGCGATCTGCCGGCGCTGGTGCGGAGCCACTCCGGGCAGGTGCATGATCGCCGATTCGGCCACCGCGTTGATGTCGACGAGCCCGCCGTCGTCGAAGCGGCGTGGCAGATCCGGCCGACCGATCCGCAACTCGTCCCGCGCGGCCGGGTAGTGGTGCAGCAGGTACCGGGCATGTTCCCGCCGCACGGCCCGCTCGTGCTGGGCGCGGGCCGCTCGACCGGTTCGCTGGCCCCGCATCATGGCCACGACGTTGCGGTTGATCAGGATCAGGTGCGCGGCGCCGCCGAGCCACGCTGCGGCCAGGCCGATGATTGCGACGCCGTCGAGCACAGTGGGTGGAGCGTCCACGTCGCTGACTTCCATGGCGTACACGAACAGCAGAGCCAGGGCCAGATACCCGGCGGCGGCCAGCGCGAGCCAGCGGCTGCGCCGGCGGATCGCATAGAAGAGCACCCCGAGCCAACTGAGCGCGCCGAACGTCACCAGGGCCATTGCAACGGTGACCGCCGTACCAAGGTTGCTCAGCCAGCGCGGCGGCGTCGGCGGGGCCGGCGGCGGCGCTACCGCGGCCAGCGGCAAGGGGTTCAAGGTGATCGGCGGATACGGCCAGACCGGCGCGTCCGGCCCCGGCCAGACCGGCACGACGGCGTCCGGTCTGGACGGAAGCGGCACCGCGGGAGTGGTCTGGAACCTCGTATCAGGCCTGGTCGGGGCCGCCGCCTCGGCTGTCGTCCGGTCCGCGGCGGCTGAATTCGGGTCAACCATCGCCGCGGAGCTAGCCGCGGACCCAGCCGCGTGGCTAGCCGCGGAGCTGGCCGTTGCCGCGTCGGGTGCGGCGGTGGGTGGCGCCATGTTGTCCGCGCCGAGGGGCCGCCCTCGCGCAGGCGGTTGCGGCGGATCTAGCGATGGGTCCGACCGCAGGATCCGGCTGTGCAGCTGCTGCAGCCGGTCCCCGGGCGCCAGGCCGTGCTCGTCACGCAACAGGGCGTGGATCTCCCGGTACGCCGCCAACGCCTCAGCCTGCCGGCCGCTGCGGTAGAGCGACAGCATCAGCAGGTACCGCAGGCGCTCCCGAACCGGATAATCCACCGCCAGCCGGACCAGCTCGCCGACCACCTCCTCATGCTGCCCCAGCCCTAGGGCCAGCTCGGCGTGGGTCTCCAGCGCGGAAGCCCGGCTTTCGGCGAGCCGGAGCCGGGCCGCGTCGAAGAACGGGCCGGACAGGCCGGCCAGCGGCTCACCTTGCCAGAGGCTGAGGGCCGCCCCTAGTTCGTCGATCGCCGCCGACGCTTGGCCGGCCGACCGCGCCCGGTGCGCCCGCTGAATGCCCTGCTCGAACCGGAGTGCGTCGACCGCGTCCGCCTCGGCCCGCAACAGATACCCGGCGTCGGTGCGGGTGAGCTGCTGGCCGGGTGCGCGCGGAGGCCGGTCCGGTTCGAGCACGCGACGCAGCCCGGCGACGTACTTCTGCACGACGTTCGGCCCGTTCGCGGGTGGATCCTCCGGCCACACGGCATCCACGACGGCCGTGGTGGTCACCGGGCGACCGGCGCTCAGCAGCAGCACCGCCAGCACGGCCCGCTGTTTGGTCGGGCCGAGATCCAGCTCGCGATCGTCGTACCAGGCCCGCACTGGCCCGAGGATCGCGAAGCGAACCGTTCCTGACATGCGCTTTTCCGCTCCCGGGCCCGCGTCGTGCCGAGCCGGCAGAGGCACGGCAGTCCGACGGCAGCATAGCGGCAGTGTTCCGGCAGTCGGTGGGCCGAGCATGGTCACCGGTACCGACCAAAGCGAGAGAGAGACCGACACATGACACAAGGAATCGGCGCCGCGACGCTCCGCCGGGTCGCCGTCACGGCTACCGCGGCGCTGGCCGTCGCCGCTGGAGTAATGGGCTGCACGGACCAGCAGGAAAGGTCGGCGGCGTCGGCGCCCAGTTCGACGGCCCCGCCGTCACCGGCGATGTCGGCGAAGGAAACCCTGCTCGCCTCGGTACCCGACGGTTCGGAGGGACCGTTCCGGTTCTCGGGTAGAGACGGAAGCAGCACGGTCTCCGGCAATGTCGACCCGGCGGCGAAGGGACTGCACCTCACCACTGCCCACAAGGACCCGGAACATGGTTTCACGCTGACGATGGCGTTCCTCTTCATCGAGGACCAGCTCTGGGTCCGAATCCGGTTCACCGGGACGGAAGGCCTGACCGGCTTACCGAAGCTCCCTGACAAGTGGCTGAAGCTGGACCCGTCGAGGCTGACCGACGGGGAAAGCGCCCCCCGCTACGACGGCCCGGACCCGGGTAACGCGGGGCCGCTGATCGAGGCCGCCACATCGGTCGAGCACCAGGGCGGCGGGCGGTATCGGGGCGTGATCGATCTAACGGCGGCCAACGCCGGCAAGGCCTTGGACGACGACGAGCGGATCGCCGCGCTGGGCAGCGCGGCGAAGCGGGTGCCGTTCACCGCCGTGGTCGGCAGTGACCGGAAGCTCGCTTCGCTCGTCCTCAATGTTCCGGCCGCCGGCGCAGCCAAGGCCTACCAGTACGTGGTCAACTACCGCGACTATGGCGGAGCACCCAGGCTCGCCGTACCGCAAGGCAGCGCGGCGGAGCCGGCGCCACCCATCGCCTACGAGATTCTGAACGGCTGATCCACCGGGGCGGGCGGGTCGGGCGGCGGCTGCACGGGGAGCCTTCGCCCGGCCCAGCCTCGGGGAGCTCAACCCGCGTGGGCGGTCCGCAGTGATGCCTTCTTGGCCGCGGCCGGCATCACCGCCGGGTCCGGCTCGGACCAGGATGCCCGCGGCGCCGCCTGACGTGCCGCGTGAGCCTCGTTCCGCAGGCTCTGGGCGGCCACGGCGGCGACCTCGCAGTCCCGCCACGCGGTCCGCTCCCGGTCCGCGGCCGCGCGGTACGCGGCGAGTGCGGCATCGCGGCGGGCCCGGCTCAGGATCAACTCCTGCTCCACGGGATGGCGCCGCGGATCCCAGCCATTGCGGTTGGCCAACGCGTCGCTGAGTTGCAGGACCGGCAGTTCGCCCCGGGTGGCGGCGGCCATGACGGCGTTGTGGAGGTAGCGCTCCCGGTCGGCGTACTCGGCCGGCGTGCGGGGCGTCCGTGGCTCCGGCAGCGCCGCGGCCGCCGCCAGTCGGCGGACCTCGGCGTCGGCCGATTCGAACACCGTCCAGGCCGCCTCCGCCTCGTCGACCGCCGCGAGCCAATGAGTGCGGGACCGCTGTGCGCTGATCATCGAGCGTTCCGCGGCGACCGAGACCTCCGCGGCGTACCGGCGGAGATCGCTCGGCGCGCCCTGCCGCACGCGGGCCTGCCGCCCCCCCGTCACTGCCGCGCGCTGAAGCGATCCGACCCGACGCCGGCCGGCCCCGATCCGGCTGACCCGGCGCCACCAGTGCCGGAGCCATCGCTTGCCCTCGGCCGTCAGAGCAGCCAGGACAGCAGCGGCAATGAGCGGCGGCGCGAGCAGCACGGCGAACAGGACGGACTCCATCAAATCAGCACCTCCCAATGGATGAGGTCGGCAGAGCGGACGTATCGCCCGGGTACGACACTCCGACCCTACCCACCCCGCCGAAGTCCTGCATCCGCTGCCACGGCCCTATGACGGATCGCTCTACTGTGGGTCGGGACGCGCTGGATCGCTCAGCAGCGCACGTGCCGGACCACCTCACCGGCTCGGCAAGCCAAGCGGCTCAGCACGTCAAGCGGCTCAGCGGCCGAGTACCGACCCCCCGTTCACGCCGAGCACCTGCCCGGTGACGTACCCGGCGGTCGAGCCGGCGAGGTAGCGGATGGCCGCCGCGATCTCGTACGGCTCCCCCGCCCGGCCCACGAGGGTGGCCGCCACCCGCCGGGCATGCCCTTCGGCGGTCATCCGATCGCCGAAGAACTCGGTGTCGGTGACGTAGCCCGGGCTCACCACATTGACCGTGACCTGCTCGGGGCCGAGCCGGGTGGCCAGATCGTACGCCCAGCCGTGCAGGGCGGCCTTCGCCGCGGAGTAGGCGCCACCGCCGCCGCGTTGGGCCGCGATCGAGCTGACCAGGACGATCCGGCCGCCCGGCCGGCGTACGGCCGGCAGGAGTGCCTCGGTCAGCAGGACCGCGGTGAGCACATTGGCGTCGAGGTTGGCCCGCCAATGGGCCGCCACCCCGGTCAGCGTGCCGGTGTCCCCACCCAGGTATCCGCCCGCGTTGTTGACAATCACGTCCACCGGACGGCCGGCCACGGCCGCCATGACGCGACCCACCTCGTCCGGGTCGGTGAGGTCGGCGGTCACCGGGCGTACGCTGGCGGGCCGGTCGCAGTGCTGGCTGATCCGCTCCGCCGCGGCGCGCAACACGTCGCCGCGCCGGCCGACTATCAGCACCTCATACCCGTCCTCGACCAGTACCTGAGCCGTCGCCGCGCCGATTCCGGTGCCGCCGCCGCTGACCACCGCGAGCCTGTCGCCCATATCCACCGCCCCCGGGGCACGCTAAGTCGATCATGAGGATAACGGTCGTTCACTCGACGTGTCGAGCCGCCGCAAGCGGGAGCACGAGCCACGCGACGTCGCCCTGGCGTCATGGACAGCGGAACCCGGCTCCTCTGGCGGGGGCCGGTGCCTACGAGCTGCGGCGGGTCGCCA
>DASVMV010000253.1:0-4315 GCA_036384155.1 Micromonosporaceae bacterium | reverse complement strand
TTGGCCTGCAGCAGCTCGGAGAACTCGTCGCAGGCGATCAGGAGCGAGGGCAGCGGGGCCAGGGCGGCCCCGCCGGCCCGGGCCTTCTCGTAGTCCCGCAGGCTGGCGAAGTTACCGGCCCGGCGCAGCAGCTCCTGACGGCGGATCAGCTCGCCGTTGATGGCGTCGACCATCCGGTCGACCAGGGGAAGCTCGTCGGCCAGATTGGTGATCACGGCGGCGGTGTGTGGCAGCCGGTCGAGCGAGGCGAACGTCGCGCCGCCCTTGAAGTCGACCAGTACGAAGTTGAGTACCTCCGACGAGTGGGTGGCGGCAAGCCCGACCACGAGCGTTCTGAGCAGCTCGGATTTGCCGGAACCAGTGGCGCCGATGAGCAGCCCGTGCGGGCCCATTCCGTCCTGGGCCGACTCCTTGAGGTCGAGTTCGATCGCGCCGCCGTCGACGCCGACGCCAACGGGCACCCGCAGCATGTCCCGGTTGGCCCGCGGTGCCCAGCCCTGGACCACGCTGAAGTTGTCCGGGTCGGCGATGCCGAGCAGCTCACCGAGTCCCAGTTCGGCGGTGAGTGGCGGGTCCGAGCCCTTGCCGGTCGCCGCGAGCCGCAGCGGAGCGAGGCGGCGGGCGACCGCCTCGGCCTCGACCAGGCTCAGCCGGTCGGACCGGCCGATCTCCGCCGGGCCGTCGGTCGAGTGCGCGATGAGCCGGCCGGTCCGGATCTCGAGCGCGAGCATCGAGCGGTCGAGCATCCGCGGCGGCGGGCTGTCCAGATCGAGGATCGCCACACCGTCGATCCCGCCGTCGCCGACCAGATGGGTGGCGCCGGACAGATCGCCGCCGTCGAGCACGACCACGACCATCTGGCCGTTGGTCAGCGGACCGGCCGGGCTGAACCGGGGCCGGTTTCCGAGTACGTCATCGAGCAGCCGCTCCAGGTCGGCGGCCGCGGTGGTGACCAGCCGGACCGAGCCGAGCGCGTCGGTCCGCGTCGGGTGCTGGGCGTGCGGCAACCACTTGATCCACTCCCAGGCGGCCCGCCGCTCCGGTCCGGCGCACACCGCGATCAGCAGGTCGTCGGGGGCGTGGAAGGCCGCCAACTGGGTGAGCATGGCGCGGGCCAACGCCTGCGGCTCGGAGCCCTCGGCGTCCTGCCCGGCGCGCCCCGGTGCGCCGCGCAGGAAGACCCGGGCGAACCCGCGTACGGACAGGGCGACCGGCAGGTCGGGCACCACCGAGTACGCATCGAGGAACCGGCGCAGCGCACCGGCGGTCATCGGTTCGAGGTCTTCCAGCGGCCGGGTCACCGGCGGGATCAGCGGGGTGGCCAGTGTCTGCGGACCCACGCCCACCCGTACGACACCGAAGTCCGGGTCGGCGGGCCGCCGTTCCCAGAGTCGGTGCGAGTCGACTGTGGACCACAGCTGGGCCGGATCCGGGTGTCGGTAGTAGAGACCCGCCCGTTGCCGGGCCGCCGTCTCCCGCACCCGGCGGCGCAGCGTGGCCAGGTGGCGCAGGTACTCCCGGCGGGCAGCCATCATCTCGGCCTTCTTCGGCGTGCCGGCGGCGCTGCCCCACGATGTCGCCACCATGGCCAGTGCCGACACACCGAACATCGCCCCGACGACGTACGAGTACGCGCCGCCACCGCGGCCGAACATCATGGCCATCGCGACGGACCCGCCGAGCATCGGGAGCACCATCATGATCTGCTGCCAGCGTCCGCCGGCTGCCGCTGGGATCTCCGGCGGCGCCTCGACCGACAACTCGCCGGTCGGGATCTCCGGCGCCGGCCGGCGCGCCGGGCGCTTGACGACGATCGTGCTCACCTGGTGCTGCCTCCCCAACGACCGCCGCCCGGTGGGCACGCGCGGTGAACCGGAACCGGCCCATCGTAGGTAAAGTGCGCTCGTCCGCGCAGCCGTCGCCACCCCTGCGATGGAGGATCTTCGATGAGCACAGGGCTCACCCGAGTCACGGTCGCCACCGCGCAGCGGCGGGTCGACGTCGCGCTTCCCGAGCAGGTGCCCCTCGCCGAGTTGCTGCCGGAGGTCCTGCGGCACGCGGGGGAAGGGCTGGCCGACGACGGCGAGCTGCACGGCGGTTGGCTGCTGCGTCGCACCGACGGCGCTCCGTTGCAGGCCAACCGGGCGTTGGTCGTCCAAGGTGTACGCGACGGGGAGCTGCTGCACCTCGTACCGGCGCAGGCCCAATGGCCGGAGCTGGAATACGACGACGTGGTCGAGGCGATCGCCGACGGAGCCCGCCGCCGCGGAGCGGCGTGGTCCGGACCGGCCACCCGGGCGGCAACGCTCGTGGCGGCGAGCGTGCTGCTGGCGGGCGGCCTGTTCGCGGTGCTCCGGGCCGCCCCGGAGTCGCGGTTGGCCATGCTGTGCGCGCTCGGCACCGCAGCGCTGCTGTCGCTCGCCGGTGTGGTCGCGTCGCGGGCGTACGACGACGCGCCGGCCGGCGCCGGGCTGGGCGCCTGGTCCATGCCGTACGCCTTCGTGGGCGGATCGGCGCTGGTCTCCTCCGGGGACCGGGTGGGCGTGCTGGCCCCGGTCGCGTGGGTGGGTGCCCCAGAGCTGCTGGTCGGTTCGGTGGCGTTGCTGCTGGTCGCGGTCCTCGGCGCGGTCGGTGTCGCGGCGGGGCTGCGGGCCTTCGCCGCCGGTGTCACGGTCGGCCTGCTCGGGGCGCTCACGGCGCTGCTCGCGTTCGTCCTGTCGGCCGGCTCCGCCGCGGCGATCCTCATGTCGGTGCTGGTCTGCGGCATCGGGGTGCTGCCGCTGCTGGCGATCCGGTTCGGCAAGCTGCCGATGCCGCCGATCACCCTGCCGACCGGTGCGGCAGCGGCGGAAGGGTTCACCGCGGCAGGCGGGCCGCTGGACGCGGCCCGGGAGCGGCCGGAACGCGCTCGGGTGTTCGCCTCCGTCGCCCGCACCGAGGAACTGCTCACCGGCATGCTCATCGGGCACGCGTTGCTGGCGACCACGGCGGCGCTCGTGCTGGTGACGGCCGGCGGCTTCGCCGGCTGGCTGCTCACCGCGGTCTCCGCCGCGGCGCTGCTGCTGCGGTCCCGGCTCTTCGTGACGGTCCGGCAGCGGGTGCCGCTGGTACTGGCCGGCCTGGCGGGCATCGCCGTACTCGCTACCGCGCTGGCGATCGGCAGCGGCGAGGCGGGCCTGCTCGCTCTGACCGCGGCCGGCCTGCTGCTCGCGCTGGTCACCGTGGTGGCGGGCTCGACCTACTCACGCCGGCCACCCTCGCCGTACCTGGGCCGAGCCGCCGATCTGCTGGACACCCTGATGGTGGTGTCGGTGGTGCCGGTGGCGTGTGCCGTTCTGGGGCTGTACGGCCGCGCCCGCGGCCTGCTCGGCTAAGGGGTGCGGCCGGGCCGGTCATTGTCCGTCGGCGCGGCGCTCCTCGGCCCGCTTGGCCCGGTCGTAGGACGCGCGGATCTCGGCCTCGGCCTCGGTACGGCCGACCCAGGTGGCGCCCTCCACGGACTTTCCCGGCTCGAGGTCCTTGTAGACCTCGAAGAAATGCTGGATCTCCAGCCGGTCGAACTCACCGAGATGGTGGATGTCGCGCAGGTGCTCCTGCCGCGGGTCCTCGAACGGCACGCAGAGCACCTTGTCGTCGCCGCCCTTTTCGTCGGTCATCCGAAACATGCCGATGGCGCGGCACCGGATGAGGCAACCTGGAAAGGTCGGCTCGGGCACCAGCACCAGCGCGTCCAGCGGGTCGCCGTCTTCGCCGAGGGTCCCCTCGATGAAGCCGTAGTCCGCGGGATACTGGGTCGACGTGAACAGGGTGCGGTCCAGCCGGATACGGCCGGTCGCGTGGTCCACCTCGTACTTGTTGCGGTGACCCTTGGGGATCTCAACCAACACGTCGAAGTCCATTTCGCGCTCCCCTCGTCGCCCAGGCTGTCGCGGACCATGAGCCGAACCCGTATGCCGCGGACCCGACTAATTCTGGACCGCCGCTCGTGGCTGAGTGCCCGATCACAAGTAGTGTCCCGTAGGCCGGTGATCAAACGGGGAGGAGGGGCGGGTGAGGAGGGAAGACTCACACTTCGGCCCACCGAACGCGCCGCGGCCGCCCGGCGGCCCGTACCGCGGCCAGTCACATACCGGCAGAGTGTACGGCGGGAACCGCCATCTGCCGGCTGACGGCCCGCCGGCCAACCCGTACCCGGGTCGGGCCGCCGTGCCGCCACCGGGCCCGAAGCCGCCGAGCCGAACGAGCCGGCGAACCGCGCTCGTGAGCGCCCTGGTCGCCGTCCTCGTGCTGGCGCTGGCGACCGCGGGCGCCGCCG
>DASVMV010000252.1:0-11458 GCA_036384155.1 Micromonosporaceae bacterium | reverse complement strand
CGGTTGCGTGCTCGCCGCGTGCGCGGTCCGCCGACGCGGCGTTGTCGGCGGTGGTTTCGTAACTTCCGGCGTGCGGCGTGGGGGAGTTCGCGTCGTACGCCGATGCACTGCGATGGGCCGACGAGTCCGCGGTCATCGGTTTCGCGCCGGCCGCGGCCGCCTCGCGCTCGTCTATGCGGCCGTCTCCGTTGTCGTCCTGGGGGCCCGCGCCCTCCGACCGCGGCGCGGAAGATGGAATTCTGACCACAACACACCTCCTGAGAGTGCGTGGCTGGCTGATATGGATGTCCACCCATGGGACCACATCGGGATACCCAGCGCGCTCCTCGGCCACACCTGTCCAGCGGGCCGTCCACTTCCGACTGCCCGAGCTATCGGTCGACCAGGGCGAGCCGGGCGCCGAGCGCGAGGAACGAGCCGGCGAAGACCCGGCGCAGCCAACCCAGCACAGCCGGTCGCCCGAGCACGTGACTGCGCACCGAGGCGGCGAAGATGCCGTACGCGGCGAAGACGACGAACGTGACCGCCATGAAGACGGCGCTGAGCACCAACATGCGGCCGATGGAATCCTTTTCGCCGGTGGACACGAACTGCGGCAGGAACGCCACGAAGAAGATCGTGAGCTTCGGATTCAGCAGGTTGACCAGGACGCCGTTGAGGACGATTCGGGTTGCCGACCGGGGCTCGGACTGCTGGGCGGCGACGATGGCCCGGTCGTCGCGGTACGTGGCCCATGCCAGGTAAAGGAGATAGGCCACACCGAGGTACTTCAGCACCTGGAACGCCAGAGCGCTGGCATGCAGTAGCGCCGCCAGCCCGGTAACCGTGGCCGTCATGTGCGGAACGATGCCGAGGGTGCAGCCGACCGCGGCGACCACGCTCGCGCGCCTGCCCTCGGAGAGGCCTGCCGACAGCGTATAGATCACGCCCGTGCCGGGCGTGGCAACAACGACCAGGGTCGTCACCAGAAACGCCATGCTCACGGCCGACCACCGGCCTTGGTGCTGTCCATGGCTCCAGCCTCAAGCGACAATGGTCCGATGGACAGGGCCAAACCCGGTGCAGTCAATAAATCCATAGTCAGCGGCTCGGACTTCCTGCAACTCGACATCGACGCCGCACCGCTGCGGCGTCGGTCCGATTGGCTCGCGGCACAACTGCGGCGCGCCATAGCGGACGGCCGGTTGCCGGTGGGCGGTCGGCTGCCGGCAACCCGCGTTCTGGCCGGCGAGCTCGGGGTCTCGCGGGGCGTCGTGACCGAGGCGTACCAGCGGCTCGTCGAAGAGGGCCACGTCGCCGGGCATGGGCGTGGGGGCACGGTCGTCGTGGCCGCCCCGGTAGCGGCAGCCAGCCCGGTCTCGCGGGCTGGCCCGGTGTCACCGCTCGCCGCCCGGCCGGCCCGATTCTCGGCTGTCCCCGGGGTCGACGTCTTTGACTCGTTGCGCACCGCTGCCGCTCGCATCGACCTGTCGCCAGGCCTACCCGATCTCGCGGCCTTCCCCCGGGCGGCCTGGCTGCGCGCGGAGCGGATGGTCCTCAACGGCCTCGCCCCGTCCCACCTGGGATATGGGAATCCGACCGGAACATCCGTCCTGCGTCTCGCGGTCGTCAACTGGTTGGCACGCAACCGCGGGATCGTTGCCCATTCCGACGAGGTCGTCATCGTCTCGGGCGTTTCCCAGGCACTCGGCCTGCTCGCTCAGGTCCTTCGCAGCGACGGGATCGACGAGGTGGCCGTGGAGGACCCGGGATCGCTCGGGGTGCGCCAGCATCTGCAGAACTGGCAGGTGAAGACGCCACCCGTGGCGGTGGACGCCCATGGACTGTGCGTTGACGACCTGGTCGGCGGTGACCATCCGGCTGTCATGCTCACGCCAGCACACCAGTTTCCGACCGGGGTGGTGCTCGGCGGTTCCCGGCGACGGCAGCTGATGCACTGGGCCGGTGGGGGAGGTCTGGTCATCGAGGACGACTACGACGCCGAGCACCGATACGATCGCCCTCCGGTGCCCGCGCTGCGTGCGGCGCTGGCGGAACGCGTCTGTTACGTCGGCAGCGTGTCCAAGCTGCTCGCGCCGGCGTTGCGAATCGGCTGGGTTATCGTTCCCGCGAGATACCGCGACGCGGTCGTGGCGGCCAAGCGAAATGCCGACCTCGGCAACGCCACCTTGCCACAACTGGTCCTGGCCGAGCTGATGGAGTCGGGGGCGCTGGAACGCCATCTGCGGCTGCTGCGTCGCCGTCACATCCGGCGTCGAGACGCGATGATCCGGTCCATCCGCGGGCACCTGCCCGGCGCGGTCGTACACGGCGCCGCGGCGGGCCTGCACCTGATGGTGACCTTCGACGCCGGGTTCGCCGACCTCGAACTCGCCGCGGTGGCGCTCGACCGGGGTGTCAAGGTCCAGCCGCTCTCCTGGCACCGGCAACGGCCGGGCCCACCGGGCCTGGTTCTCGGTTACGCCGCGAACCCGCCAGGCGTGATCGACGAGGGCATCGCCATGGTCGCCGCCGCCCTGCGCCGAATCGCTGCCGGCACCGTGGGAAGCAGTTGTCTACTGCCCGAGGGTGCGGTCGAGCCGACCGGCACCGAACTGTTCGGGACGCCGCTAGGCTGTTGAGATCTTGGACACCTCCCGTTCGCCGGGAACGTCAACTGTCCACTTTCGGGGGTGGTGGCCGCCTCGCCCTTCCCCTACCGGGAGTGACCGGCGCGATCCGCGAGCAGCTTCACCGACTCGGCGGGGCTCAACGCCGCCGCCCGCAGCCGGTCGTACGCGACGACGAACCGCTTGCTGCGCGGCGCCTCGAGGTAGATCCGTCCGGCGAGGTTCTCCAGGTAGGCGACCTCGGGGTACGGGTGCAGCATCCGGTAGAGGACGAACGCGCCACTGAAGCGCGGGTGGACGTTGAGCGCCGCGGGCAGCAGCCGGATCTCGACGTGCGGCCGGCCGGCGAGGGCGACCAGGTGCCGGAACTGCTCCCGCATCAGGGCCGCGTCGCCGACCTCGCGGCGCAGCACCGCGTCGTCGAGGATCACCGACAGCTTCGTACGGCCCGATTCGAGCACCTGCTGCCGCTCCGCGAGCTGGTCGACCGCCTGCCCAACGGTTGTTGCCGGCGTCTTCGGGCCCTCGGCAAGCCGCACCATCGCCTCCGTGTACGCCGGGGTGCGCAGCAGGTCGGGCACCAGGAAGGGCTGGTAGACGCCGATGGCGCGGGCCCGCGACTCGAGCCAGCGGCGGTCCACGAACCGGCGGTCGTAACCGGCGTCGGCGAAGTCGACGTCCCACTCGTCCGTGCGCCACGAGTCGTCGCACAACTGCAGCAGCCGCGCCCGCTCCTGGCCGTCGTACACGCCGTAGATGTCGAGCAGGGCCACCACATCGGCCCGCTTGAACGGCCATTCCGCCTTTTCCAGCCGGGCCAGGGTGGAGAAGTCGCGACCGAAGTATTCCGCCGTGGCCTGCAGGGTCATCCCGCGCCGGGTGCGCAGGTCGCGCAGCTGCTGGCCGAGCCACTGGGCGCGCAGGGTCCGCGGAAAGGGCTCTTTGAACGACATCTGGGTCACCTCTCGGGAAAGCGCCGTTTGGTGGCGTTGCCCCAAACGGTTTGCGCTGGGAGCGTCGCCATCGCGCTATCGATGCCGAACCGTCCTGTGCGGACGAGGCAGAGAGGCCCGGAGCGAACCGGAAGACCTAAATTGCACGATCGGGTGTGAGCCGATCGCCGACTGCAATGGACGAAACGATATGTATCACACAAGGCACGCGCTTCGCGACCCCTGACGCCTAGCGCCCGTCCTGCGCGAGGGCCTCGACGGTCCGCCGGGCGGCGATCAGGACGGCGTCCCACACCGGCGAGAACGGCGGCGCGTAACCCAGGTCCAGCGCCGTCATCTCGTCGACGGTCATGCCGTTCCACAGGGCGACCGCCAGGACGTCGATGCGCTTGGCCGCCTCGGATCGGCCCACGATCTGGGCCCCGAGTAGTCGCCCGCTGCCCCGCTCGGCGATGAGCTTGATCGTCATCGGAGCGGCCCCCGGCAGGTAGCCCGCGCAGTTGGTCGACTCCGCCTTGGCCACCACGCAGTCGTAGCCGGCCGCCTCCACGTCGGCCTCGCCTAGGCCGGTCCGGCCGACCTCAAGGCCGCAGACCTTGGTCACGGCGGTGCCGATCACACCGGGGAACGTGGCATAGCCACCGCCGATGTTGATGCCGGCGACCCGGCCCTGCTTGTTGGCGTGCGTACCCAGAGGTATGTGCACCGGCTGCCCGGTAAGTCGGTGCACCGACTCCACGCAGTCGCCGGCCGCCCAGATGCCGGTCAGGCCGCGTACCCGCATCCGCAGGTCGACCCGGACCCCACCGGTAGGCCCGATCGGCAGGCCGGCGTCGGCCGCCAGCCTGGTGTTCGGGGCGACGCCCGTCCCGAGGACCACGATGTCGGCCGGCACCGGGCCGCCGTCGGTCTCCACGCCGCTGACCCGGTCGCCGTCGGTGGCCAGGCCGGTCACGTTCACGCCGGTGCGTAGGTCGATCCCGAGGCCGATCATGGCGTCGCCGACGAGGGCCCCCATGTCCGGGTCCACCGTGTTCATCGGCTGGGGGCTCTGTTCGATCATGGTCACGGCCATGTCCCGCCCCATCAGGGCCTCGGCCATCTCGACGCCGATGTATCCGCCGCCGACCACGACGGCTCGGCTGGGGGTGGGTTGCTGGTCGAGCCAGGCGCGCAACGCCGTCCCGTCGTCCAGCGTCTGCACCCCGAACACGCCGCGCGCGGGGACCCGGGCCCAGGCGGGGCGTTTGGGGACCGCGCCCGCCGCGTACACCAGTTGGTCGAACCGCTCCCGCACCTCGCCGCCGCCGGCCAGGTCCCGGGCCACCACCTCGCGCCGGTCCAGGTCGATGGCGACGGCCTCGTGCTGCATGCGTACGTCGATGTCGTACTTGTCGCGGAACGTGCTCGGGTCCCGGGAGATCAGCTTGTCCATGCTGTCGACCTGGCCGCCGATCCAGTACGGAATCCCGCACGCCGAGTACGACGTGTAGTGGCCTCGTTCGAACACGACGATCTCCAGATCGTCTCGGGTGCGCCGGCGCCGGGCCTGTGACGCGGCGGACATGCCACCGGCGTCACCGCCGATCACGACCAGTCGTTCGGCCATGGGCACCCCTTCTCCGCCACCGGGCCAGCTGCGGTGCGACGACGTCCAGGTCGCCGTGCTGCTCCAGCTCACCGCCGCACGCCGCTACCGGCGCCGGACGTCGCGGACATCGACGCCCTCCACCCTATGCCCGGTGGTAGCGGAAGACGTCCGGAAGCCGGAAGGTGTAACGCCGAGTCACGAGACCAGCTGCCGTTCGCGGCGCTTGCGGACCCGCTTGGCGACCCACATTCCAATCAATACGGCGAGGATGCCGTACGTTGCGAGGTCGATCCAATTGCTGTACTTGTCGATCTGCTGCCACCGTGAGCCGAGGGCGAATCCCACCCCGACCAGCAGAGAGTTCCAGATGGCGCTGCCCACCGCGGTCAGCGCGACGAACACGCCCAGGGGCATGCGTTCGGCGCCCGCCGGCACCGACACCAGGCTGCGGATCACCGGAACCAACCGGCCGAACAGAACCGCCCATTTCCCGTGCCGTTCGAACCAGCGGTCGGCCTTCTCCAGGTCGTCCAGGTCGACCAGCGGCACCCGGTCGAGCCAGCGTTTGAGCCGGTCCTCCCCGATCGCCGCGCCGATGCCGTAGAGCGCCAGGGCGCCGACGACCGAGCCGACCGTGGCCGCGACCGTCACGACGACCACGTTGAACCGCCCTTCGCCGGCGAGATAACCGGCCATCGCGAGCACCACTTCGCTCGGTATCGGCGGGATGATGCTCTCCAGCGCCACGAGCAGGCCGACCCCGACCTCGCCGAGCGATTCGATGACGCCCGCCACCCAGCCGGTGAGCCCTGCCGCATTTGCGGGATCCTCCTGCGCGATGGCCGCCAGCAGCATGCGTCCTCCTAGCCTTCGGGATGCGCCGGTCGCGATGACGCCCGGGCGGTACCTGGTCCCTACCCCCGCGGTGCGGACTCACACCGGGCGGCCAAGCGGGGTCGCGGAGGGTAAACGGGGCGTTGCTCGCTGTTCGCCCTGTGCGCGCGCCGGTTTGCCGGCGCGGCATATCGGTTAAGGCAGAAGAGCATGAGCGAACGGTGGTACACCGAGGCCGTCATCTACTGCCTCGACATCGACACATTTGCCGACTCGAACGGCGATGGCCAGGGCGATATCCGCGGTCTCATCGGCCGTCTCGACTACCTGGCCCGGCTCGGCGTCACCTGCCTGTGGCTCAACCCGATCCATCCGTCGCCGTCCCGCGACGACGGATACGACGTATCCGACTTCTACAACATCGATCCCCGGTTCGGCACCCTCGGCGACTTCGCTGAACTGCTCCACCAGGCAGAAAACCGCGGCATCAAGGTGATCATCGACCTGGTCGTCAACCACACCTCGAACGAACACCCGTGGTTCCGGTCGGCGTGCTCCTCGCCCGACTCGCCGTACCGCGACTGGTACGTCTGGTCCGAACACGAGCCGGCCGACCGGTTCCAGGGCATGGTGTTCCCGGGTGAGCAGCGGGAGACGTGGTCCTATGACAAGACCGCCGGCGCCTGGTACTACCACCGGTTCTACAAGTTCCAGCCGGACCTCAACTTCGCCAACCCGGCCGTCCGCGAAGAGGTCAAGAAGATCGTGTCGTTCTGGCTCCAGCTCGGCGTGGCCGGGTTCCGGATCGACGCCGTGCCGTTCATCATCGAGCTGACGGACCCGGGCAACCCGAACTCGCCCAAAGACTTCGACTTCCTCACTGAGCTACGGCAGCACGCGCAGTGGCGGCGGGCCGACGCGGTGCTGCTCGCCGAGGCGAACGTCGAGCCCGACCAGCTGGCGCAGTACTTCGGCGACAGCGGCGGCTCGGCGAACCGCGTGCACATGCTCTTCGATTTCATGCTCAACGGCCGCATCATGCTGGCCCTCGCCCGCCGCCATCCCGAGTCGATCATCGAGGCGCTCCGCGACACGCCGGCGCTGCCCAGCGGCGCCCAATGGGCCACCTTCCTGCGCAACCACGACGAGATCGACCTGTCACGGCTCACCGCCGAACAGCGCGAAGACGTCCTCCGCGAGTTCGGCCCGGAAGAAAACATGCAGCTCTACGGCCGCGGCATCCGGCGCCGGCTGGCCCCCATGCTCGGCAACGACCGGCGGCGGATCGAGTTGGCGTACGCCCTGCAGTTCGCCCTGCGGGGCACGCCGGTGCTGCGGTACGGCGAGGAGATCGGGATGGGCGACGACCTGTCCCTGCGGGGTCGCGAGGCGATCCGGACCCCGATGCAGTGGTCGTACCAGGACAACGGCGGCTTCTCGACCGCGCCGGCCGAAAAGCTGGTGCGGCCGGTCGTGTCCGACGCCGAATACGGGTACGAGACGGTGAACGTCACCGCGCAACGCCGCGACCCGTCGTCGCTGCTGGCCTGGTTCGAGCGCATGATCCGTACGTTGCGCGAGGCTCCGGAGATCGGTCGCGGCCGCTGCGCGCACATCGACCAGGTGCTGCCCGACGGCGTGCTGGCCCATCGCGCGGATGGTCCCACCGGCACGATGGTCTTCCTGCACAACCTCGGCACCGACGACGTGACCGTCGATCTCGGCTCGCTGTACGAGGAGGCGGATCAGCCCATCGACGTGCTGACCGACCAGGAGTACGACCCGGTCGGCAAGCTCGACTCCCTCCGCCTGACCGGCTACGGCTACCGCTGGATCCGGCTGCGCCGCACCTGGGCCTGATCGAACCGGCCGGCCGGGTTACGCTCCACCGGTCGGTGACGGCGGGATCGGGGAGGTACACGTGGTTGACGAGTCGGGCCGGGTCGCCATCGTCACGGGAGCGGCCCGGGGCATCGGTGCCGCCACCGCCCGCCGGTTGGCTGCTGACGGCCACGCGGTCGCCGTGATCGACCTCGACGAGGCAACGTGCGCCGCGACCGTCGAGCAGATCGCCGCCGATGGCGGCCGGGCGCTCGCGGTCGGCGCGGACGTGACCGACCGCGGCCAGGTCGAGGCCGCCGTCGAGCGGGTCGCCGCCGAGCTGGGCCCGCCGGCCGTACTGGTCAACAACGCCGGGGTGCTGCGGGACAACCTGCTCTTCAAGATGAGCGACGCCGACTGGGACACGGTCATGGCGGTGCACCTGCGGGGCGCGTTCCTGGCCAGCCAGGCCGCGCAGAAGCACATGGTCGACCAGCGCTGGGGCCGCATCGTCAACCTGTCCAGCACGTCGGCGTTGGGCAACCGGGGGCAGGCCAACTACTCGGCAGCCAAGGCCGGGCTGCAGGGCTTCACCAAGACCCTGGCCGTTGAGCTCGGCCCGTTCGGGATCACGGTCAACGCGGTGGCGCCCGGGTTCATCGTCACCGAGATGACGGCCGCGACCGCTGCCCGCCTCGGCGTGGGCTTTGACGAGATGCAGAAGCATGCGGCCAGCGAGATCCCGGTACGGCGGGTCGGCCGGCCCGAGGACGTGGCGCACACGATCGCGTTCCTGGTGAGCGAGGGCGCCTCGTTCGTGTCCGGCCAGGTGATCTACGTCGCGGGTGGCCCAACGGACTGACGCCGGGCCGGCCGGGCGGTCAGGCCGGCCGGTTCGGGCGGGTGCGGCGCAACCAGAGCAGTCCGAGTACGGGCAGCACGAGCGGAAGATAGCCGTACCCCTCCCCGAAGCCGGACCAGACCGTGTCGTCGGGGAAGAGCGCCCGATCGAGCAGGCTCAAGGCGCCGACGCCGAGTACCCCGATCAGCTCGGCGGTGCAGGCGGCCAGCGCGATCCGCCGCCCGGTCGGTCCGCTGCGGGACAGGCCGTAGCTCGCGACGATGTAGATCACGGCGGCGACCGCGGAGAGCAGGTAGGCCACCGGAGCCTCGTCGAACTTGGTCGCGATCTGGTAGCCGGCGCGGGCCGACGCCGCGATGGAGAAGAGCAGGTAGAAGGCGATCAGCACGCGTCCCGGCCCGGACCTGATCGGCTGCCCGGACGCCGGCCGCTCCCCGGATCGGCCGTTGCGCTGGCGCTGCGCTCCGGTTGCGCCGGCCGGCTCAGCCACCGACCACCGTCCAGGTCTGCTGCAGCCGTACGACCAGAACGGGCACGACGAGGCAGATGACGGTCACGATCGCCGAGCCCCACCGGGTCGGCTCCATCCGGGCCAGCACCGCGGCCAGCGGCGGAAGGCACAGGATGGTGGGCACGTAGCCCCAGAAGGTGCCCGGCTCGGCCGGGCGCTCCCCGTTGGCGACCGCCATCACCGCCGCCACGGTGAGCGCCACGACGGAGAGCTCGACGACCGCCAGCGCGATCATGTGCGACACGTCGGGGGCCCGGCCGCGCAGAGCCGCGAAGAGCGCCCAACCGGCGGTCAGGAGGGACAGGATGATGGTGGCGGTGCCGAGGAAACTGTTCACCGGCGCCCGATCCACTCTGAGCAGGTCACCGGACCACTGTACTGACGGCGGTTGACCGGCCGGTGGAGGCCGTGGCGGTGCGTTGGCCGGCATCCCGCACCGCCCTCCGGCAGACTGGTGGCCGTACCCGAGGGGGGCTGAGGCGGATGGCGTTGCGGTTCGGAGTGTTCGGCACCGGCCACTGGGCGACGGAGACGCACGCGGCGGCGCTCGCCACGCACCCGGACGTCGAATTGGTCGGGATCTGGGGCCGCGACCCGGCCAAGGCGGCCAATCTGGCCGGCCGGTACGGCGTGCCGGCCTTCGACGATGTGAACGCCCTGATCGACGCGGTCGACGCGGTGGCGATCGCGCTGCCACCCGAGGTACAGGCCACGATCGCCGCCCGGGCCGCGGACGCCGGCCGGCACCTGCTGCTCGACAAGCCCATCGCGCTGACGGTGGCCGACGCCGACGTGCTGGCGAAGGCGGTCGAGCGCCGCGGCGTCGCATCGGTCGTCTTCTTCACCAACCGGTTCCGCCCCGACGTGTCCGGCGCGCTGGCCGCGGCCGCCGCGACCGGCGACTGGTACGGCGCCCGGGTGACCATGTTCGCCTCCATCTTCAGGCCGGGCGGTCCGTACGGCCGGTCCGCGTGGCGCAAGGAGTGGGGCGGCCTGTGGGACATCGGGCCGCATGCGCTGTCGCTGCTGATCCCGGTGCTCGGGCCGGTGACCGAGGTGTCGGCGGTTTCCGGGCCGCACGCGACGACCCACCTGATCCTGCGCCACACCTCCGACGCCGTGAGCACCTGTTCGCTCACCATCGACGCCGCCCCCGAGGCCACCGCGTACGACGTCGTCTTCTACGGCGAGAACGGGGTCGAACCGCTGCCGCGGGGTCAGGGTACGGCGATCGAGGCGTACCGCCGGGCCGTCGACCAACTGGTCGAGGAGATCCAGAGCGGCGCCCGCGACCAGCAGTGCGACGTACGCTTCGGCCGGGAGGTGGTGGCCGTCCTCGCCGCCGCCGAACTCGCCAAGGAGGAGGGGCGGGTCACCGCCCCGGCATAGGGCGCCGCCACTCCACGATCCACCCGGCCATCCCGGCTTCGCTATGCTGCGGAAGCGGACCGGGGGGAAGCGCATGATCCGGATCGAGCTGGATGAGCCGACGCTCGACCGTACCCGCATCGCCATCAGCCCGCTGTGGGAGCTGGTCTGCGGCCTCTACCTGCTCGACCGCAACCGGGGCGCCGTGCCGTGGCCGTACGCCGGGTGGGCCGAGCGGGCCCGAGCGGTGCTGCGCGACGTGCCGGCGACCGCGCCGGTCCGACTGTTCTTCCGCACCGGGTCCCGATCGCCGGACTTCCTGTGCCCGATCCCGCCGACGGCCGCGCCGACGCTGGAGGAGGAGCTGCACGCACTGTGCGGCACACCGCGGGAGGCGGTGGAGGCGGACCTGCCTGCCTACTGCGACGTCGACGACCCGCCGGACTGGATCCGCCCGTTCCGGGAAGATCCGGCCCGGGCGTTCGGTCGGCTGGCGGACGGGTTGGCCGCGTACTGGGACGCGGCGGTGGGCCCGTACTGGCCGGCCATGCGGGCGGCGCTCGACGAGGAGGTGCTGCACCGGGCCCGGGCGCTGGCGGCCGACGGCCCGGACGCGCTCCTGTCGAACCTGCACGAGCGGGTGCGCTGGGAGCGACCCGTCCTGACCCTCGTCAAGCCGCTCGAGCACACGTTCTCGGCCGTCAACCAACGCCTGCTGCTGATCCCGCTGATCTTTTCGCGGGGTGCGCTGATGTGCTCGACCGACCATCCCCGGGTGGTCGCCGTGTCCTACCAGGCCCGCGGGGTGGCGATCCTCGCCGACGGTCCGGACGCCGTGCGCCGCGGCGACCCGGCGGACGACCGGCTGGCCCTGCTGGTCGGACGCGGGCGGGCGGTGGTCCTGCAGGC
>DASVMV010000251.1:0-2279 GCA_036384155.1 Micromonosporaceae bacterium | reverse complement strand
GCCGCGTTGCTCGGCATGGTGCAGCAGCGGGTCGCCGGGCTGCCGCTGGAGCACATCGTGGGCTGGGTGGACTTCTGCGGCCGGCGCATTGCGGTCGACCCGGCTGTGTTCGTGCCGCGTCGTCGTACCGAGCTGCTGGTTCGCCGGGCCGTGGCGCTCGCCGGCGCGACAGCCGGCGTGACCGTCGTGGACCTGGGCTGCGGATCGGGTGCGGTGGGCGCGGCGGTGGCGGCGCAGCTGGACGGCGCCGCGCTGTTCGCCGTGGACATCGAGCCGGCAGCCGTACGGTGTGCCCGGCGCAACCTCGCGCCGCTCGGCGGCCACGTGTACGCCGGTGACCTGTACGACCCGCTGCCGGCACGGCTGCGCGGCCACGTCGACGTGCTGGTGGCGAATGTTCCCTACGTGCCGACCGACGCCGTGGACCTCATGCCGCCGGAGGCCCGGATCTACGAACCGCTGGTCACACTCGACGGCGGCCCGGACGGCCTCGACGTGGTGCGCCGGGTGGCCGCGGGTGCCCGCGACTGGCTCGCCCCGGGCGGCCATCTGCTGGTGGAGACCGGTGCGAACCAGGCCGCGGCCGCGGTGGACGCGTTCACCGCGGCCGCGCTCGACGCGGTCGTAGCCAGCGACGAGGAGCTGGGTGCGACGGTGATCATCGGCCGCCGCTGATCTCGGCGGAACCGGCGACCGCGCCCCGACTGCCGACCGCGCCCCGACCGCCGACCGCGCCCCGACCGCCGACCGCGGTAGCAGCGGCAGCGGGGTCAGTAGTCGGCGTAGACGGCGAAGCCCCGCTCGGCGCAGCGGCGGAAGAAGCTGGCCAGCACGGCGAGCTCCGAGCGGGCGAAACTCCACTGCGGCGGGGTGCCGGCGTCGTCCAGCAAAGCGTCCAGCCGGCTCTCCAGCCAGCGCAGCTGTTGATCGGCCAGCCGCCCCCCGGCCAGCGCGGCCCGCAGCACCGCCGACACGCTGTCGAAGGTGACCAGCTCGCCGTAGGGCCGGTGGCCCTCGACAAAGCGTTCGAGGCCTCCGGCGATCCAGGCGCACCCGTCCGGATCGATCACCGGGTCTTCCTCTTCGGTCGAGGACTCCGTGGCGTAGAGCACGTCCTGCAGGCCGAGGAGCAGGTCCACGAGTTCGGTGTAGGCGGTCGCCCGGACGGTGCCGGTCTTCGCGATGAGCCCGGCAAGGGCGGCGGTCGGCGCCTCGACGTCGGGCGCGTCGGCGATCTTGCCGAAGTCGACGAACTCGGCCGGCGCGACCGGGTCGTAGAAGCGGCCGGTGCGCGGCCACTGCACCGCGACGTTGTCCAGCCCCATCGGGCGTCACCCCTCCTGACTGACCTGCCGGTCCTGGCGACCGTACGTCCGCAGCATGACGCGGACGGCGCCGCAAAGCTACGGCACACGATGTTTCTGCGCGACCCCCGGAGCATTGACGCGACCACGTGATCGGGACGGAAGTGGCGAGCAGGCATAATTGGTGTCGGTGACGCTGCCGCGTTCCCGCCGTGATCGGATGGGATGCGTGTGGGGGGAGTCGCGGATGGGCGGTTTCGGCCCGCTACGAGCTTCTCAGGTGCCTCTCCGGGGTGCCGCATGCGCGTTCTGTCAGGCTGGCACAGTAGGATTGCAGCGGAGACGAGGACACCGCGCGACGCGGTTGCCCGGCCGGAGGTCGGGTCACCGCTCGCCGGGCGTCCAGCCGATCGCAGTCGCGGGCAGCCGTGGCGACCGGCGCGTCGGCCGAGCAGCCCCGCTTGCCATGCGACTGCTCCGCGCGCGCCTGCCGCTGTGACTCGCCCGCCGAACCCGCGCCTCGAGGCACCCGCCCGAGGCGCGAGAAAGTGGCAAGGGTGGCAGCGCAGAAGAAGCAGGAGTACGGCGCCGAGTCGATCACCGTGCTGGAGGGTCTCGAGGCGGTTCGCAAGCGGCCCGGCATGTACATCGGGTCGACCGGCGAGCGTGGTCTGCACCACCTGGTGACGGAGGTGGTCGACAACGCCGTCGACGAGGCCCTCGCCGGGTACTGCGACCACATCGAGGTTGTCCTGCTGGCTGACGGTGGCGTGCGGGTCACCGACAACGGCCGCGGCTTCCCGGTCGACCTGCACCCGAAGCTCAAGAAGCCCGGCGTCGAGGTGGCGCTGACCGTGCTGCACGCGGGCGGCAAGTTCGACGGGAAGGCGTACTCGGTGTCGGGCGGCCTGCACGGCGTCGGCGTTTCCGTGGTCAACGCTCTGTCGGTGCGCATGGCGGTCGAGATCCACAAGG
>DASVMV010000250.1:0-1663 GCA_036384155.1 Micromonosporaceae bacterium | reverse complement strand
GGGCGATGCCCGTTGTAATGATCGACGTATTCGATCAGCACGGACTGCAGGTGGCGACGGCCGAAGACGAGCATCCGATCGAGTAGTCCGCGGCGTACCGTGCCTACCCATCTGTCTGCGTAGGCGTCGGCTCTCGGCGCCCGTACCGGCGTCTTGAGCACCTCGATATCGGCGGCGGCGAACACCGCGCCGAGCGACGATGTTCTCGGCGCGGGCGGCGATCAGTGCGCGGGGTGACATCGAGGAGCACAGTGGGCGAGCACAGGCCGCGACAGTTCGCTCCCGCATCGCAGTAACAGGCCGCCAGACCAGCACTGGGACACGGGTAATGCAATGTTCGGCGAGCAGCGCACCCGGTCGGGGGGCGTTGTTTGCTCGCCGCCCGTCGTACAGGGGGATTCATCGGCGGTGTGTCAGCGTTCTGGTTCCTCGCCGCGCCGGCGCGGGCGCGGCGGCCTGCTCGGCGGCGCCGGCGCCGGAAACCCCGCCTGACCATTACGACGGGGCCTAGGTAGATTTCGCGGTCGGACGGAAGCGGAGGTGGCATGGTCGAGGGGTGGCACGGCTGGGTCGGTACGTTCAATGGCGTGGCACTCATCACGGTGGCCATACTGCCGCTGGCCGCGCTGGCGGTGTGGGCTCTGGCACGCCGTCGGAGTGCCACCGGCACCACGCCGGCGTGGCGGATGTCGCTGGCCGAGGTCGGCATCGTCTACGGGACGGTGCCGTGGGTATGGATGATCATGTTGCCGGGCGACCGGGCCGGCGCCGTCCCCGGTCGGGTGAACCTGGTACCGCTGCGGGATCTGCTCACGATCCTCGCCGGCGGGCCGCTGACGGTGACGGTCCAGGTCGTCGGCAACCTGCTGGTGTTCGCGGCGCTGGGGTTCCTCGCCCCGCTGCGGTTCGCGGCGTTGGCGTCGGTACCGCGGATCCTGGCGCTCGCGGCGGGCTGCTCGGTCCTGGTCGAGGCCGCGCAGTACGTCCTGCGGCTGGACCGGGTGTCCTCCGTGGACGACGTACTGCTCAACACCGCCGGCGCCGGGCTGGCCGCGCTGGCGTCGCGCCGCTGGTGGCGCGCCACGGCCAGAGCGTCGTCAGATCGACCTCGATCGGCCCCGGTACCGGGACGCTGAGCCGCCCGCGGTGCCGGGGCGTTTGCATGCTGAGGCTGTCAGCTTCGCTATCCTCCGCCGGCGTTGCGCTCACGCCCGGTCCGCTTGGCGGTGGTCGCCTGCTTGGCCGGCAACCGCCTACTCGGCGTCGCTGCTATCGCCCTCGGGCTTGCGACGACCGGGTTTGCCATTTCGGCCGGCATAGTCATCGCCCGCACTCGCGCTCTGCGTATTAACGCAATCCCGCTGCTGAACTCTTCGGTGCGTTACTGAACGATCCACTGAAGAGTTCGCTGCGTAACTGAATGATCCACTGCCGTCCGACATACTCGACGAGCAGATCACGCCCGACGGCTAATGGTTTGGGGTATCAAATGTAATAGACGCTGGTCGACCCGAGCGACGTGTCGCTACGCCGCTGCATCCTTGAGGTGCGCAATTGCTCGCCGCAGGTCGGCGAGCCGGACCATTCGGTCGGGCTCGCGCTCAGCCTGCTGGAGTTCGAGCCACTCCCGTATAACAGCCGAGGGTGCAATGCCACGCGCGGC
>DASVMV010000249.1:0-4052 GCA_036384155.1 Micromonosporaceae bacterium | reverse complement strand
GGACGGCGCGGCACCGGGCGCCGCGATGTGGCCCGGGGCCGGCGGCCTGCTGGCCTGCCTGCTGCTGGCCTTTGCCGCCTTCGGCGTCCTCGAACGCGACTGGATGGGCGAGTACCGGTTCGCCACCCCGATCTGGGTGACCGCGACGGCGCTTTTCGCGGTCTGCTTCGTGGGGTTGCTCACCCGTATCCCGCTCAGCCGGCGCGCGGTGGCCGTCCTCGTCGTCGTCGCGCTGGCGAGCGGGCTGTTCGCCGCCGACACCATGCGCACCCGCTCCGACACCTTCCGATCCGCTCCCACCACCCCGATGTGCTGGGTCGTGGACCGGTACGGTCGGCTCTTCAACACCTACGCCGACCGGCTCGGGATCACCGAGGGCACGCTCGCCTTGCCAGACATCGGAGGCGTCCTGTTGACCACGAGACTCCAGGTGATCGATACCGCGGGACTGACCGACCGGACCATCGCCCGGGCGCGCGGAGCCAAGGATCTCGGTGCGATCGGCGACTACCTCTTCGAGGAGGTCAAGCCGACGTTCATCCATCTCCATGGCCCGTGGGCGCGCGGCATCGGGACCGACCCGCGTCTCGACCGGGACTATGTCCCGATCGTGACCGGCGACTACGTGCGGCGCGCGGCGGTGCACGACCCGTCGGCTCTCGCCCTGCTGCAGAGCCAACACCTGGAGCGGGGCATCCCGCGCAGCCGGAACTCCTGTGGGGCGACCATGGTGCCCGGCAGCACCGCCGCCTGATCCGCCGCCCTCGAACCGCGCTGCCCGTCGCGGGGACAGTGTCAGCGCATGACGCCGTCCAGCGATCGCTGGAGCCGGAGCCCGCCTCGAAGGGGCCCCGCGGGTCGTAGGCGGCCCCCGCACGTCGACGGCGGCCGCCCCGATCCGGGCCACAGTTGCCTCGTCGGCGGTCAGCCGCGGAACGCTTCCTTCACGTCCCGCCCCGCCTCCTTGGCCTGGCCTCCGGCCTGCCTGGCGCGGGCCTCCGTCCGCTGCGTGGCTCCCTCGGCCTCCAGGCGCTCGTTGTCGGTCGCGTCGCCGACCCTTTCCTTGGCCATGCCGGTCAGCTCTTCGGCCTTGTTCTTGGCCTTCTCCGCGAAGCTCATGTCAGCTCCCGTCCCTGGTCTGTACCGATGGTGGCTGGTCGCCGACCGGATGTGGCATGCCCGCTGCCTGGGCGCAGAAAACCCGCCAGTCCGTGGCGCTGCGGGCGCCACACCCCGTACTGCGTCCTAGGAAGCTAGGTGATCGACCGTCGAATCCGGGCGGCCCCGACGGAACCGGGAGTGGTTGACTCGTGTCATGGCAGAGGTGTTCCTCATCCGGCATGGCGAGACCGAATGGAGCGCCAACCACCGGCACACCTCGTACACAGATGTCGATCTGACCGCGACCGGCGTCCGCCAGGCCGCCGCCCTCGGCGGCCGACTCGCCGGCCGGACCTTCGCCGCGGTGCTCAGCAGCCCGCGTCGCCGGGCATTGCGCACCGCGGAGATCGCCGGCCTGAACGTCACGGACGTCGACGAGGACCTGGCGGAGTGGAACTACGGCGAGTACGAGGGCATCACCACGAAGGAGATTCGGCAGTGCCGCCCGGACTGGGACTTGTGGACCCAGGGCTGCCCCGGCGGCGAGTCACCCGCGGACGTGCAGCGCCGCATCGACCGGCTGTGGAGCAAGGTCGTCCGGCTGCTCGACCGGGGCGACGTGGCGCTCGTCGCACACGGACACAGCCTCCGCGTCGCCGGCGCCCGCTGGATCGACCTGCCGGCATCGGGCGGGGGCCGGCTGCGGCTGGACACCGCGACCCTCTGTGGGCTCGGCTACGAACATGGACGGCCGGTCATCCTGCACTGGAACCAGGTCGTCACGGCTGATCCGCCCGCACCCGCCGGTCCGGCTCGGCACTGACCTTCGGCGCCCGCCCCTCGTACGGCGTCGACAGGACGACGGTCGTTCGGGTCGTCACGTTGGCGGCGGTCCGGATGTCCTGTAGCAGCCGTTCGAGGTCGGCCGGGCCGGCGACCCGCACCAGGAGCAGGTAGAAGTCTTCGCCGGCCACCGAGTAGCAGGAGTCGATCTCGGGCAGGTGGGCGAGGCGCTCCGGCGCGTCGTCCGGCTGCGACGGATCGAAGGGCCGGATCGCCACGAACGCGGTCAGCGGCAGGTCGAGCGCCTCGAACGACACCCGGGCCGCGTACCCCGTGATCACGCCGCGCTGCTCCAGCCGGCGGACCCGCTGGTGCACCGCGGAGACCGACAGGCCCACCTTCTCGGCCAGGTCGGTGTACGACATCCGGCCGTCGGCGGTGAGTGCGGCGATGATGGCGCGGTCGGTCTCCTCCACGGCGATGAAACTACACGCGCCCGAACTTCACCCGCGATGTCGATTCCGCAGCCCGTCGAATGTCATGAGGGGTGGACGGGGAACCGTCCCGACAGAAACGAGGAGCACGACATGCGGTACGTGATGATGATCTGTGGCGACGAGGCGGCCTGGCCCGGCGACCCGGACCGGACCGAGGCGATCATGCAGGACCCCGTGCCGCGGGGGGCGGCCGACGCTACCCCGCGGCCGGCGTCGCTACCCGCGGGCCAGCGACCGGGAGATCACCATGCGCTGTATCTGGTTGGTGCCCTCGACGATCTGCAGCACCTTCGCCTCGCGCATGAACCGCTCGACCGGGTGGTCGCTGACGTATCCGGCGCCCCCGAGTACCTGCACGGCGTCGGTGGTGACGCGCATCGCCACGTCGGTGGCGAAGAGCTTGGCCTTCGCCGCTTCCACCGAGTACGGGCGGCCGGCGTCCCGCAGCCGCGCCGCCGCCAGCGTCAACGCCCGCGCCGCCGAGATGCTGGTGGCCATGTCGGCCAGCAGGAAGCCGAGTCCCTGGAACTCCACGATGGGCCGGCCGAACTGCTGGCGCTCGCGGGCGTACCCAACCGCGTAGTCGAGAGCGGCTTGGGCGAGGCCGATAGCGCAGGCGGCGATGCCGAGCCGCCCGGAGTCCAGCGCCTTCATCGCGATCTTGAAGCCGACACCCTCCTCCCCCACCAGGCGTTCGGCCGGCACCCGGGCGCCGTCGAAGGCGATCTGCGCCACCGGGGACGAGCGCAGCCCCATCGTCTTCTCCACCGCCTGCGGCACGATGCCGGGCGTCGCCGCGTCGGCCAGCAGGCAGGAGATGCCGGCGGCGCCGGGTCCGCCGGTACGGCAGAAGATGTTGTAGAAGTCGGCGGAGTGCGCGTGCGTGATCCACGCCTTGGTGCCGGTCACCACGTACACGTCCGCGTCGCGTTGCGCCCGGGTGGTCATCGCCGCCGCATCCGATCCACCCTGCGGCTCCGAGAGGCAGTACGCGCCCAGCAGGTCCCCGCCGAGCATGTCGGGTAGCAGCTTGCGCAGCTCGTCGCTGCCGTAGGCGAAGACCGGGTAGCAGGCGAGGGTGTGCACGCTCACCGCCTCGGCGACCGCCAGCCACCGGCTCGCCAGGATCTCCAGCACCTGCAGGTACACCTCGTACGGCTGGTCCGCGCCGCCGTACTCCTGCGGATAGGGCAGGCCGAGCAGGCCGCTGCGGCCCAGGGTGCGCAGCACCTCGCGCGGGAACTCGCCGCGCGCCTCGAAGTCGGCCACCCGCGGCGCGAGTTCCCGGTCGGCCAGCTCCGTGGCGAGCTCCAGCAAGTCGTGTGCCTCGTCGGTGGGCAGGATGCGGTCGACGGTCATAGCTGTGCCAGCTCCGTGGGGATCGTGTTCAGACGTTCGACGCCGTCGGGGGTGCAGACGACGATGTCCTCGATCCGGGCACCGTGCCGCCCGGTGAGGTAGATGCCGGGCTCGATCGAGAACGTCATGCCCGGTTCCAGCGGCGTCGCGTTGCCGCTGACGATGTACGGCTCCTCGTGCCCGTCCAGCCCAATGCCGTGCCCCGTGCGGTGCAGGAAGGCCGGCCCGAAGCCGGCGCCGGCGATCGCCTGGCGGGCGGCGGCGTCCACGGCCTCGGCGGCGACGCCCGGCCGGACCGCGGCGACCGCGGCC
>DASVMV010000248.1:0-3170 GCA_036384155.1 Micromonosporaceae bacterium | reverse complement strand
CCCCCGATGACCGCGGCCCCCACGATCAGGTGCAGGCCGGCGAGGGAGACCTGTGCGGGCACGGTCGTGGCGGCGAGCGGACCAACCAGCGAAACGGCGAGCGTGAGGACGGCGATCGCGGTCCACACCGCACGAGCCCGTCCGGTGGCCCGTTCCAGCCCGGCCAGCGCCACCCAGCCGGCGAGCCCGGCAACCACGCCGGCGACCGCGACCGCTGCCGGGCCCACCGCCGAGACCGATCCGCCCTGCCGGACGCTGAGGTCGATGCCGCCGATCGGTCCCGCGATTACCCAACCGGCCAGGCCGCTGGCGGCCGCAGCGAGCACCGTGAGCAGGCGACCGAGGGCGGTGCGCGGCCGGCGTACTGGCTTCGTGCGTGCGGTTGTGGTTACTGACATGGTGCCTCCATCCCTGGTGGTGATGGTTGGCAGCCTTACCGCGCCGGGCGGCACCGGCATCGGCATACCGACTAGGTGGGCACCGACGCCGGTGGCTCCTGCCACCGACTTTGGTTGGTGGCGGTGTGAGTGGAGCCGACCATAGCCTCAGCGCCGTGGACGATCGGAGCGCTTGCGAATTCGGCCCAGCTTTTCGGGACTGGTCGCCGAAACCGGCTGGCTTGGCCGTCGTGACGGCCGGCATCGCGGTGCTGACCGGGTTGTCGATCTGGGGGCAGTACCAGGGGCAGCCGGTCGGCGCCCTGCTCGGCCTCGACCTCGTGGTCGGTGTCGCCAGCTGTGTCCTCGTACCGGTGGCCCTGCTGCGGCCGGTGCCGGGCGCGCTCGCCCTCGCTGTTCTGGCCGGGACGTCCGTGGCCGCCACACCGGCAGCGACGATGGGAACGCTGATGGTCGCCCAACGGCGCCGCGCGCCGGTTGCGGTCGCGGTGGCCGCCGTCGGGGTGCTGGCCCATGCGGTACGGGGGGTCTGGCGACCGGTCGAGGGCCTCTCGCTGGCCTGGTGGCTGGTGCTGGTTGTCGTCGCGCACGCGGCGTTGCTGGGTTGGGGGCGCTGGCGCGCCGCACGCCGCGCCCTCATCGCATCGCTGCGCGAGCGGGTGCGCCGGGCCGAGGCCGAGCAGGGCAGGCGGGTGGCCGAGGCCCGTGCGCTGGAACGTCGCCGGATCGCGCACGAGATGCACGACGTTCTGGCCCACCGGCTGTCGCTGCTGGCGACGTACGCGGGTGCGCTCGAGTACCGCCCCGACGCGGCGCCGGAAAACCTGGCCCGGGCGGCCGGCGTCATCCGCGGGACGGTATCCGAAGCGCTCGGCGACCTACGGGACGTCATCGCGGTGCTGCGAGACGACGAGCCGCCCGGCGAAAGCGTCGGCGACCGCCCGCAGCCCGCCCTCGCCGACCTGCCCGAGCTCATCGCCCAGTCCGCGCACGCCGGCACCCGCGTCTCCCTCGACGACCGGCTGGCCCGGCGAGAGACACTGCCAGCGGCCAGCGGCCGAACGACGTACCGGATTCTGCAGGAGGCGCTCACGAACGCCCGGAAGCACGCCGCGGGACAATCGGTCAACGTCCTACTCGACGGCGCTCCCGGTGATCGGCTGACGATCGAGGTGCGCAATCCGCTGGCGCCCGACCGGGACGCCGCACCGCTCGTGCCGGGTGGCGGGTACGGCCTCGTTGGCCTGACCGAGCGCGTCCGGCTTGCCGGCGGTCAGCTCGACCACCAGGTCACCGCGGCCGGCGAGTTCCAGCTACGCGCGTGGCTACCATGGCCGGCATGACCGGCACCGTCCGCGTCCTCATCGTCGATGACGATCCGCTGGTACGTGCCGGGTTGGCCATGATGCTCGACGGTGCCGGCGATGTCGTCGTGGTGGCACAGGCGTCCGACGGCGGCGAGGCGGTGTCGGCCGTGGACGCACACGCACCGGACGTGGTGCTGATGGATCTGCGGATGCCGCGGATGAACGGGATCGTCGCTACCCAGCGACTGCGCGCCCGTCGCTATCCGCCAGAGGTACTCGTCCTGACCACGTTCGACAGCGACGACAACGTCCTACGCGCGCTCCGTGCCGGCGCAAGCGGCTTTCTGCTCAAGGACTCTCCGCCAGCCCAGATCGTCGATGCGATCCGCCGGGTCGCCGCCGGTGAGCCGATGCTGTCGCCGCAGATCACTCGGCGGCTCATGGACCGGGCGGCCACCGAGGCCGGTGCCTATGAGCGGGCCCGAGCGGCTCTCGCCACGCTCACGCGGCGCGAACATGACGTCGCGGTTGCGGTCGCCCGTGGGGCGAACAACGCCGAGATCGCGGCAGAGCTGCTCATGAGCGTCGCCACGGTGAAGGCGCACATCTCCCGCATCCTCGCGAAGCTGCAACTGGCCAACCGGACGCAGATCGCCCTGCTTGCGCACGAGGCAGGGCTGACCTGAACAGCTGGCCCCGGCGGCCGGCCGGGTGCCGGAGGAATGGGCGGCTACTGGCCGACCCGTCCGTCGATCCGTTCGCGGAGAAGGTCGGCGTGGCCGTTGTGCCGGGCGTACTCCTCGATCATGTGCGCCAGCACCTCGCGCAGGACGTCGCCCTTCGCGCCGACCACGTCGAGGTCGGGCGCCTCGGCCACCTACTGGTCGGCGAAGGCGATCTCCGCCCGCCAGGCGTCGAACGCCTCTTTCACGACATCGGGGTCGGGCACCGCGCCGTTGAAGTCGCCGTCGCGATCCTCGTCCGAGCGGTAGAGCCGCGCCGCCTCCTGGCCGGACATTCGCAGACGGAACCATGACTGCTCGACGACGGCCATGTGGCGCACGAGCCCCAGGAGCGAGAGATTGGACGGCTCGACGGAGCGGCGCGCGAGGCCCTCTGGGTCCAGGCCGTCGCACTTGAGCTGCAGGGTCAGCCGCTGGTCGCGCAGGAAGCCGACGAGCGTGGCCCGCTCTCCCTGGAACCCGCCGCCGGTCCGCGGGTCCTCATCGGGGTGGACAACCCGTCCCACCAGCCGAAATGACGGGCGGGCTGGTGGTCGGCCGCCGCCGCGCCGGAAGGCGCGCCGGGGCGTTCTGGTTCGGCCCTGCTCGACATGCCCACGATGGTCGATCGGAGCGGAGGCGATCGCCACCGGTTTTCGGTGCCAAGCAGGCCCTACCGGGCAGGCGCGCCGGGTGGGACGAACGGCAGCCCGGCCGGCGGCCCGGATTCGATGAGGCGCCAG
>DASVMV010000247.1:0-6179 GCA_036384155.1 Micromonosporaceae bacterium | reverse complement strand
TTCCACCACAACGGGCTGTCGCTGACCTGCGCGCAGATCGGTCGGGTGCCCCGCGGGCTGGCTCCGACCTGGGACCGCGAGCGGTTGTCGGCGGAGACCGTCGACCTGCTCCGGGTCTACGGTGACGGGGTACGCAAGCACCTGATCTCGGCCACGGTGCCGTTCGAGGAGGCGCCGGCCCTGCTGATGGACCTGGCCGAGCGCCGCCGGCACGAATTGCAGGTCGTCCTCGCCTGTTGACCTGAAACGGGACATATTACGCGTCGATCGCCGGCCGGCCGGGGCTCCCCAGGGGATCGGCCCCGGGTCGCGTACCTTTTCGGCATGGGTGTGTCGCAGCGGCTCAAGAGCAGGGTCCGGCGTTTCCTCCAACGCCCGGGTAGCACCGTCGACCTCGCGCCGCTGGAGAAGCTGCTGCCGGCGATCGCGGCCCGGGAGGACGATCTGCGGGCGATCGACGATGCCGAGCTGACCGAGGCGGCCGGCCGGGCCGACGACTTCGTGGAGATCTGCGCGGTGGGCCGGGAGGCCGCCCGGCGCGCGCTCGATGAACGCCCGTACGACGTGCAGCTTCTCGGCGCCATGTCGCTGCTCGCCGGCACGGTCGCCGAGATGGCCACCGGCGAGGGTAAGACGCTGACCGCCGCGGTCGCCGCGTACGGCCACGTGCGGCGCGGTAACGGCCCGGTCCACGTGCTGACGGTCAACGACTACCTGGCCCGGCGGGACGCCGAGTGGATGGAGCCGGTCTACCGGCTGCTCGGTCTCACCGTCGGCTGGGTGACCGAGGCGTCCGGCCCCGACGAGCGCCGCGCGGCATATGCCCGGGACGTCACATATGTGTCGGTCAGCGAGGCCGGTTTTGACTTCCTGCGCGACCAGCTCGTCACCGACCTCGCCGACCGGGTGCGGCCAGCGTTGGCGACCGCGATCGTCGACGAGGCCGACTCGATCCTCATCGACGAGGCCCGGGTCCCGATGGTGCTCGCCGGAGCGGTGCCGGGCGAGCAGGATCCGGTGCACACCGCCGCCGCCCTCGTCCGGAGTCTTCGGCCCGGACGGCACTACCAGGTCGCCGACGACGGGCGCAGCGTCGCCTTCACCAACCCGGGGCTGGAGGCCGTGGAGGCGAAACTGGGTGGCATCGACCTGTTCGCCGAAGAGAACGTCGAGCAGCTGTCGGCGCTCAACGTCGCCCTGCACGCGCATGCGCTGCTGCGGCGCGATGTCGACTACATCGTCCGGGGCGGCGCGGTCGAGCTGATCGACGAGATGCGGGGCCGGGTCGCACAGCGCCGCCGCTGGCCGGACGGGCTGCAGGCGGCCGTCGAGGCCAAGGAGGGGCTGGACGCCACCGCCGAGGGCGAGGTGCTCGGCACGATCACCGTCCAGGGGTACATCGCTCTCTACCCGAAGGTCTGCGGGATGACCGCGACCGCCGTGCTCGTCGGCGACCAGCTGCGGGAGTTCTTCGGCCTCGAGGTCGCGGTGATCCCGCCGAACACCCCGTGCGTGCGGGTGGACGACCCGGACCGGATCTACGCCACCCGGGCGGAGAAGGAACTGGCCCTGATCGACGAGATTCGGCGGTGTCACGAGGCGGGTCGGCCGGTCCTCGTCGGAACCCTGGACGTCAAGGAGTCCGAGCAGCTCGCGAACGGCCTCCTCGCCGGGGGAGTTCCGTGCGTGGTCCTCAACGCCAAGAACGATGTCGAGGAGGCGGCGATCATCGCCGAGGCCGGCCGGTACGGCTCGGTGACCGTGTCCACGCAGATGGCCGGTCGCGGCGTCGACATCCGGCTGGGCGGAAGCGACCAGGCCGACCGGGATCGGGTGGCCGGCCTGGGCGGCCTCTACGTGATCGGCAGCGGCCGGCACGACAGCCGGCGCGTCGACGACCAGCTGCGCGGCCGGGCCGGGCGGCAGGGCGATCCGGGTGGGTCGGTGTTCTTCGTCAGTCTCGAGGACGATCTCGTCGTCCGGCACGCCGCCGACGCGATCCCGCCGTCGCCCCGGATGGACGCCGACGGCCTGGTGACCGACGACCAGGTGGAGTTTGCGGTGGAGCACGCCCAGCGGGTCGCCGAGGGGGTCAACCACGAGATCCACCGCAACACCTGGCGGTACAACGTGGTGATCGAGCAGCAGCGCAAGGCGCTCGCCGAGCGGCGCGAGCGGTTGCTCACCACCGATGTCGCCGCGGACCTTTTGCGCTCCCGGTTCCCGGAACGCACCGACGAGATGGCCGATGAGCTGCTGTCCCGGGTCGCCCGGTCGATCGCGCTGTACCACCTCGACCGGCTGTGGGCCGAGCACCTCGCGGAGCTGTCCGAGGTGCGCGAAGGCGTGCACCTGCGGGCGCTGGGTCGCCTCGACCCGCTGGACGAGTTCCACCGGGCCGCCGTACCGGCCTTCACCGCGCTGATTCCCGAGATCGAGACGCGCACCCTCGAGACCTTCGCCGAATCGGACATCGAGGACGACTGGCGCCCGGACGAGTCGACGCTGGTCCGCCCGAGCGCCACGTGGACGTACCTGGTCCACGACAACCCCTTCGGTTCCGAGCTCGATCGGCTGATCGCGGCGGTCGGGCGCCGGCTTATCGGCCAGGGCCGTTGACCCCGGGCACCGGTTTGATCGGTTTCCGGCGAGGGTAGGCAGACCGCTCGTGCCGGAGTCGTCAGCAAACCACCACGGCCCGGCCGCGTTCAGTCCCGGTGGCCGGCGCGGCGCCCCGTCCGGCGCCCGGAAGTCCCGGGTACCGGCGCACCTGCATACGAACGAGGCCGTGCGCGTGGTGGAGACGGCCGCGCTGCTCCGCGAGATCACCGCCGGAGTGATCGCCAGTGCCGGGCTGGATGACGCGCTGAACCGGCTCGCTGACACCTTCCGGAATACCTTGCCGGGCGTTCGCTGGTCGAGCGTTACCGTGCTCCGCGCCGGCGAACCGGCCTCCGTCGCGGCGTCCGACCCGGCGACCCGCGACGTGGACGACCTCCGGCCCGGTGCCGAAGGCCCGGCGCTGACCGCCATCCGCACCCGTGACCTCGTCCTGGCGGGCGACCTCCAGGCGGACGACCGGTGGCCGGTTTGGAAACGTCGAGCCCTCGCGGCGGGCATCAGGGGAGTTCTGTGCGCTCCCGTCGATGTCGACGATCAGGTGATCGGGGCCATCAGCCTGTATGCCGAACAGCCAGGAGCGCTGGCGGCCCAGCAGCTCACCGCCATGTTGGCGGCCGAGCAGGCCGGACTGCTGCTGACCGTCGTGCGCGACCGCGACCGGCGCACCGGCCACGACGCCGGCTCGGGCGATGGCGTCGGTGACATCGTCGGCCAGGCCATCGGCGTGGTGATGACCCAGCGGCGGTGCTCGGCGACCGCGGCGCTGCGCGTGCTCCGGGATGCCAGCGCGTCCCTTTCGATCCCGCTCCGTGACGTGGCGCAGCGGCTCGTCGCCTCGGTCGGTGGTCCGGACCGACCCTGACCGGCCTGGCCCCGGATCGCGCCAGGGCAACCCGGTGTGGTGGCCTAACCGTGGGTGGCGTGTTCGCCATGATCGCTGACCTGGGCGTCGAACCAGGCGTGCAATGCGGCAACCAGGGAGACGTCGGTCGTCGTGTAGGTGATCCGCGCGCCGTCCCGGGTCGCCGCGTAATTCACGGTGATCTTGCCGGCGCTGTCCCGCAGCGTAGCGAGCCCGGGCATGTCGTTCCCGTGGATGCGCGCCGGATCGGTGAAGTCTCCGCGTCCGAACCTGTCGGCTTCGTGCCGCAGATGTTGCTGGATGAGGTCGGCCTCCGCGCTGTCGCCGGGGTCGTCTGCGGTGACGGTCTGCACGCCCCCGCTCTCCGTCTTGGTGAACAGGTGGGTCGTTTTGTCGAGGTCGAATGGCATCACCGCGCTGCCGCGTTCGGACACCTCGGCCTGTCGGTCGGTGTCCCGTGCCGGCCCGGCGTCAGTGCAGCCGGCGCCGAGCATCGCCAGGGCCGCCGCCGCGGCGAGCAATGCGTACCGACCGACGCGGGGACGGTCATAGCGGTTCATCGGTGGCCTCCGCGAGTGTGCGCAACGCCTGCACGACGGCATGGCGCTGATCGTCAGGGATGCGGGCGAGTAGTGCGGTGAACCGGCGACGGCGGGCCTCGGCCAGCCGGGCCGCGGCGCTGGCACCGGCTTCGGTCAGTTCGAGCTGGATGCCGCGGCCGTCCTCGGCCGCGGGGTGCCGATGTATCCAGCCACGACCGACGAGGTTGCTGACCAGCCGGCTGACCGTGCTCTTCTCCAACTTGAGCCGTCGCGCCAGCTCCATTTGACGCAGGCGCCCGTGGCGAGCCATCTCGACCAGCGCGTATGCCTCGGAAACCGGGAGGGGCTGGCCGCAGGGCGTGTGATCGGGCTGGTGTAGGCCGAAGTTGCGCACGAACCGCATCAGGGAGTCCTGCGCATTCAGCACGTCTCTGGACGGGCCGGCAACCTCAACCATGGTTCGACGCTACAACCTGAAGGTTCGAGCAAACAACCACCAGTGCGGGTGACCTGCGCCTCGAACGCGGGTGCGCCGGGCGGCGCGTTGTTTGGCCGGTGTAGTGCGGGGTACCTCCTCCGACCAGCAGGAACGGTCGGCTGGGGGGGCGTACCGAATGGATAGTCGGCTCCGGGTCTCCGGGCATCCGATTCAACCCATGCTCGTGCCACTACCGCTCGGGCTCTTCGCCTGTGCCACCGTGTTCGACGTCGCCGACGTGACGGGCGGACCGGCGCTGGTGGGAACGGTGGGCTACTGGACCGCCGTTGGGGCCCTGGCGGCGGCGGCGTTCGTCGCGGCCGCGGGCATGGTGGAACTCTGGGACCTGCCGCGGTGTCGCACCCGGCGTACTGTCCTGGTCTTCCACGCCGTCAACCTGGCGATGGCCTTGCTGTTTCTGGTCGGTTGCCTCGTACGGTCCCAGGTACCCGACCGCGGCGCCGGTGGTGGCGTGGTGGTGCTCGAACTGCTAGCCGTCGCGATCGGCGCGGCGGGCGTGCACTTCGGAGCCCGCCTCGTGTGGCAGTTCGATGAGGCGCGGGCCGAGGCGACCACGTTCGACGCACTGCGCGGTGGTGCCGCCGCGGCCGCCGGTGTCGCGAGCCCGCGGGAGGGGCCAGCTGCCGTCCGCTGAGCGGCGCGCGATCCGCCTGTCCACCGCCACAGGTGGCGCAGCCTGCCCGGTGGCCTCGGTCGCTGGTCCGGCCGGGGTCGGCGCCACAACCGGGCAATCCTCGGCGCGCCCGCCTACCACTCGCAGTGGAGGATGCGGAGATGGTGGTCCGCCCGGTCAGTCCAGACCGGTTGGTGCGGGAACTGGCCGATCGCCTCGCGGCGACGCGACCGGCCGCCCGACTGCGCGTGGCGGTGGACGGCCCCGCGGCGGCTGAGCCCGGTCGCCTCGCCGAGGCGCTGACCGACCCGTTGCGCGTGCTCGGCCGTCCGGTGCTGCACGTGCGCGCCGACGACTTCCTGAAGCCGGCGTCGGTGCGCCTCGAACCGGGGCGCACGAATCCGGACGCGTTCTACGAACGACTTGACGACGTCGGCCTGCGCCGGGAGGTCCTTGCTCCCGCCGGCAGCGCTGGGAGCGGGCGGGTTCTGCCGACGCTATGGGACGCCGCGACCGACCGGGCCAGCCGAGTGCCGTACGTGCAGCTGCCCGCGAACGCGGTCGTCCTGGTCAGCGGATCGCTCCTGCTGGGCGGGGTGCTGCCGTTCGACCTGACCGTCCACCTTGTTCTGTCACCCGCCGCGCTACGCCGGCGCACCCGTCCCGACGAGGCGTGGACCTTGCCGGCGTACGACCGGTACCACCGCGAGGTCGACCCGGCGGGCTTCGCCGACGTGGTGGTCAGGCTGGACGATCCGCGCCATCCGGCCCTGGTTGCGCCAGACCGGGGCTGACCGCTCCCGAATGGTTCCGACCGCCATCACCAGCGCGGTTTCGAGGCGGATTTGCGGGGGTACTCGCCGTGCTCATGCGGGCGGCGAACCCGGTTGGATCCGGTGGTCCGGCACCGCGTTCTCTCCGACGAAGGGCAGCAGACGGATGCTTGTCAAGGATGTGGCCAGCACTGGTCGTTCCCCCGCGGACGTCGAGCAGATCCGCCGATCACTGCGGTCCCGGTTCGACGAATTGGCCGGCGAGTAC
>DASVMV010000246.1:0-2869 GCA_036384155.1 Micromonosporaceae bacterium | reverse complement strand
CTGTGATCGGAGATCATTCCACGCCCTTTCGCCCTAGATCGGCGGGAGGGGATCCGGGAGGGGATCCGGGAGGGGATCCGGGAGGGGAGGCGGGCGAGGAGCGGCGGCGACGTACCCGGTGTAGCCGGAACGGCTTCTTGGTAGGCCGGGCGGCGGGCGTCGCCCGAGGCGCGGCCGCCTGCGCGTCCTGCGGCAGGGTGTCGCCGGCCTCGGTCGGCGGTCCGGACGGGGTGAGCCGGTGCAGGAGGCACTCGCCGGCCCACCGCTCCACGACCTCGTCGGTGCTGCCGCCGGCGTTGAGCCGTTTCGCGGCGACCAGCGGTGCCATGGTCGCCCACTGCTCCGTGCCCGGCTCCACCCGGGTCACCGCAGCCGTCCAGGTCACGATGTGTCCGCCGTGGTCGCCGCGCATGGTGACGCTCGCCGTTTCGGCCTCGGCCAGGGCCGGTGCCGGCTGTTCACCGTCGCCGCTGACGATGAAGAGCGAGCCGTCGAACGGTGCACACCACAACCCGACGGCCGGCGTGCCGCCCGCCGACACCCAGACCACCGTCGCCTTCTTGATTGCCTCGTCCACCAGCGGCGCCGTGGCCGCACCGGTCCCGTCATCGGTCACCTGAGTATCCTCGCGCATTGGCCGGCCGGACGGGTGTGCAAGGGTTCGCCGTGCCGTGCCGTGCCAGCGGCGCGTCGCTATTCCTCGATGCCGAGGGCCTTGCAGCTGGCGGTCCACAGTCGTTCGGCCAGTTTCGGGTCCGCGGCCTTGGGCGACGGCCGGCGCGGGCGGCGGTCAATGTAGTAGCCGCCGTTGATTAGGTCTGCCGCCTCATGCTCGGCCAGCCACAGCAGGGTGTCGGCGCCGCGTTCCGGCGTGCGCAGGAACGGTGCGATGCGCATGCCCATAGCGACCAGCCGGTTGTCGGCGAAGAACCGGGTCCGCACCACCCCCGGGTGGTACGACACCGACACCAGCTGCGGCCACCGCCGAGCCGCCTCCGCCGCGAAGAGAATGTTGGCCTGCTTACTGGTGCCGTACGCGCGCATCGGGCGGTAACCGCGCAGCTGCCCCGACAGGTCGTCCGGGTTGAGGGCCCCGCGGTGGTGTGCGTCCGACGCGGTGGTCACCATCCGGCGCACGCGGTCGTGCAGCAGGTGGCTGAGCAGGAACGGCGCCAGGTGGTTGGCCTGGATCGTCAGCTCGAAGCCGTCCACGGTCGTGATCGGTCGCAGCACGATGGCGCCGGCGTTGTTCGCCAGGACGTCGATCCGGTCGTACGCCGACCGCAACCCTTCGGCCAGCCGGCGCACATCGTCGAGAACCGCGAAGTCGGCGCGGTAGAGCGCCGGGGCCGTGCCGCCGACCCGTCGTACGTCCTGCCCCGCAGCGGTGAGGCGGGCCGGGTCGCGGCCGACCAGGATGACCTCGTCGCCGCGGCGCGCCAGCGCGACCGCGGCGGCCCGCCCGATGCCGGAACTCGCCCCGGTGATCACGACCCGGCGGCGCTCAGTGAGATCTTCCACAGGTTGGTTCTCCCAGCTAATGGCGCGAGGTTACCGTGGCGACACCTTATCGATCGCTCAGGCCTTCCGGAGCCCGCTCCGGAGGTGGGGGAGGAGAGCCGCGATGGCCATCGTCGGGCGCCCACGCCGGTCCTGTCTCGCCGTGCCGGGCTCCAGTGTCAAGATGCTGGACAAGGCGCAGGGATTGCCGGCCGACCAGGTGTTCCTCGACCTGGAGGATGCGGTCGCACCACTGGCCAAGCCGGACGCGCGCAAGAACGTCGTGGCGGCGCTCAACGACGGCGACTGGGGAGCAAAGACCCGGGTGGTACGGGTCAATGACCTGACCACGCCGTGGACGTACCGGGATGTCGTCGAGGTGGTGGAGGGGGCGGGCGCCAACCTCGACTGCGTGATGCTGCCGAAGGTGCAGACCGCGGGGCACGTCGAGTGGCTGGATCTGACCCTCACCCAGATCGAGAAGACGCTCGGTCTGCCGGTGGGCCGGATCGGGATCGAAGCGCAGATCGAGAACGCGGCGGGACTGGTCAACGTGGACGCGATCGCCGCGGCCTCCCCCCGGGTCGAGACGATCATTTTCGGTCCGGCCGACTTCATGGCGTCGATCAACATGAGGTCGCTGGTGGTGGGTGCGCTGATTCCGGACTACCCGGGAGACCCGTACCACTACATCCTCATGCGGATCCTGATGGCCGCTCGCATGCACGACAAGCAGGCGATCGACGGGCCCTTCCTGCAGATCCGGGACGTCGACGGCTTCCGCGAGGTGGCGCGGCGGTCGGCCGCCCTGGGCTTCGACGGCAAATGGGTGCTGCATCCCGGTCAGATCGACGCCGCTAACGAGATCTACTCCCCGGCTCAGGACGACTACGACCACGCCGAGTTGATCCTCGACGCGTACGACTTCTACACCTCGGAGGCGGGCGGGAAGCTGGGCGCCGTGATGCTCGGCGACGAGATGATCGACGAGGCGTCCCGGAAGATGGCCCTCGTGGTGGCGGCGAAGGGGCGGGCGGCCGGGCTGCGGCGGACGTCCAGCTTCACCCCGCCGGGGGCCTGACGGACTATCCGGAGCCGGTGGCGAACACGCCGAAGATCACGGCGAAGAAGCCGAAGTAGGCCGCCGCGAAGAGAACCATGGCGGCCGCCACGCCAAGTGCGCACCAGCCGAGGATCACCCCGGCCAGCGCGAGCGAGTCGCCGTCTTCGCCGGTGCTGCGGATCTCGTTGCGGGCCCGGTTTCCGAGGTAAACAGCCACGGCGCCGATCAGCGGGCAGCTCACGAAGCTGACCCCGCCGACGACGAGCGCGGCGATGGCCAGGCCGTTCGTCGGACGGTGCGGCGGAT
>DASVMV010000245.1:0-4554 GCA_036384155.1 Micromonosporaceae bacterium | reverse complement strand
GGCCTGCCGGGCCGCGGCGAGCGCCGCGCCGACCAGCGCCCGGCCGAGACCGCGCCGGCGGCGCAGCGGATGGACCACCAGTTCGGCCGACGGTCCCTCGACCTCGTCGGTGGTGTCGACGTGGGCGTACCCGACCAGGGCACCGTCCGGGTCGCGGATCATCAGGTGTACGGCGGGCGCTTCGCCCCCCTGGCGGATGTGCAGCACCACGTGCTCGGAGAGGGGAAAGGCCCCGTCCGTGTCGCCCGCCGCGTGGGCCAGCGACAGGATGTCCCGAACGTCCTCGCCGCCGAGGTGGTCGGTCCGTACGACCCGGGGACTCGCCGTCGACGTTTCGATGGTCACCTCGCCACGGTATCGGCCGATGGCTGCCGGGGCAGGGCGAGTGTGACCGCCACGACCCCCGACGGGTGGGTAAAGCGGTGGCCGCAGGTCACACCGGCGCCAGAGAATCGACGCCATGCTGCGCAACTCGCTCCCCCGCCGCCCCGAAGCCCGCCGGATCCTCGTGGGCACCCTCCTGTCGGCGATCGGGCGTGGGCTCACCCTTCCGTTCCTGTTCATCTACCTGACCGACGTGCGGGGCCTGACCGACGCCCGCGCCGGCCTGGTGATCGGCTGGTTCGGCGCGGTCACCCTCGCCCTATCCCCGGTGGGCGGCACGTTGATCGACCGGTTCGGGGCGCGCCGGGTCGTGTTGCCGGCGCTGTTCATCGAGGCCATCGGCACGGCCTCGCTGGCCCTGGTCGACTCCACCGCCTCCGCGTTCGCCGTCGCCACCGTGATGGCCGTCGGCGGCTCGGCGATCTGGTCCGGCCAGGCCACGATCCTGGCGTCACTTACCGACGCCGGCGAGCGGCAGCGGGTCTTCGGGCTGCAATTCGCCCTGCTCAACCTGGGCATCGGTCTCGGCGGCCTGACCTCAGGCGCGATCGTCGACACCGCGCGACCGGTGACCTTCCAGGCGATCTACCTGCTCGACGCGCTGAGCTACCTGGCGCCGGCGCTGATCCTGCTCAGCATGCCGGCCGTCGGTCGCCGGCTGGCCGCCGCGCCTGCGGCGGACGTCAAGGTGTCCAGTGGGGGCTACCTGACGGTGCTTCGCGATCGGCCCTTCCGGCGGTTGGTCATCTTCGGGTTGGTGCTGACCACGTGTGGCTACGCCCAGATCGAGGTGGGCTTCACCGCGTTCTCGATCCGGGTCGCCGACGTGACCCCCCGGGTCGTGGCCTGGGCCCTGGCGGCGAACACGGTGATGATCGTGGTGTCCCAGCTTCTCGTGATCCGCCGGCTGGAGGGCCGCAGCCGGTCCGGAGCGCTCGCGGCCGTCGGCGCCGTTTTCGCGGTGGCCTGGCTCGTGCTGGGCGCCGGGGGCGTCATCGCCCAGGGGAACGCGCTCGTCGCGGCCGTCAGCGTGGTGGCCTGCGCCGCGATCTTCGGGTTCGGCGAGACGATGCTCTCACCGGTGATGCCGGCGCTCACCAACGCGCTCGCCACCGACGAGCTGCGCGGCCGGTACAACGCCACCAGCTCGATCATCTTCGGCATCAGCGGCGTCATCGGCCCGGTCACCGCCGGTCCGCTCATCGGCGCGGGCGGCGGCGCCTACTGGGTCGTGCTGGTCACGGCCGGCTGCCTGATCGCGTCGCTGGTGGCGCTGTCGCTGCGGTCGCTCCTCACCCGGGAGCAGGATGGCAGAGCGCCGGTCGCCGAGCCGGTCAGCGAACCAGTGCCGGCCGGCCGGTAACGGACGGCAGACGGAAAGCGGGCCCCGGAGCAGCACTCCGGGGCCCGATTTCGACTGGTCCGTCAGCCGACCTCGACCGTGGTACGGATGCGGTCGAGCGCCGGCGCGGAGACCGGCGAGTTCGCCCCCAGGTACGCGGTGAACGCGTCGAGGTCGATCATGCCGGTGATCGAGTTCTTGCCGCCCGTCAGGACGCTGAACCCATCGCCGCCGCCGGCCAGGAAGTTGTTCACCGTGATGCGGTAGCTGGCCGAGTCGAGCACGGCCGTTCCGCCGATCGTCAGGCTGCCCCGCATCACCCGGGTCCCGGCGCACGGGGTGCCCAGCGGCGCCGTGGTTCCGGCCGGATCGAAGACGTAACCGACCGTCGACGACGGGTACAGCGTGCGGCCGACCGCGAACTGCTGCTCGAGCATGCAATACAGCTGAGCGCCCGTCAGGTCCAACGTGGTGAGGTTGTTGGCGAACGGCTGCACCGTGAACGCCTCCTCGTACGTCACCGGCCCGGCGTCCAGGTCGGCGCGTACGCCGCCCGGGTTCATGAACGCCGCTACGGCGCCCTGCTCGTTGTCGGTGGCCGCCAGTTGGGCGTCGGCGATCAGGTTGCCCAGCGCGGACTCGCCGCAGACCGAGCCGGCGTCGGGGCACTTGCCCAGCAGCGACTCCTGGGTCCGCGTGATGGCCTCGGTCGTCTGGCCGACGACCTGGCTGGCGACCGGCCCGAGCGCGCGGCGGTAGCGCGCGATGAGGTCCGTCTGGGCCGTGTCCTTGGCCACGTCGCGCTTCACGATCGTGTTGTCGGCGGTGGCGGTCAGCACGTCGCCGGTGTTCCGGTCGATCTTGAGGTCGATGTCGGTGACGAGCCGGCCGAAGGAGCTGGCGCTGGTCACCGGTCGGCCGTCGATCTCGCAGTTGTACGCCTGGTGGGTGTGGCCGGTGACAACCGCGTCGATCGAGTCGTCCATGCGGTTGACGATGTCGACGATGGGGCCGCTGAAGTTGTTGCAGCCGTTGATCTGCCAGGCGTTCGGGCCACTCTGCGCGCCACCCTCGTGCAGCAGCACGATGATCGTCTCCACACCCTGGGCCCGCAGCTCCCTGGCGTACCGGTTGGCCGTGTCGGCCTCGTCGGCGAAGTCGAGCCCGGCGACGCCCTGCTGGCTGACGATCTGCTTGGTGCCCTCGAGAGTCATGCCGATGAAGCCGACCTTGACGCCCCCAACCTTCTTGATCGCGTAGGGAGGCAGGAGCGGCTGCTCGGTCGCGGTCACGAACGCGTTGGCGGACAGGTACTGGAACTTCGCTCCCTTGTACGGACTGCCATCCTGACAGCCGTCGACGGGATGGCAGCCGCCGTTCTGGATGCGCAGCAGCTCGGCCGATCCCTCGTCGAATTCGTGGTTGCCGACGCTGGCGTAGTCGAGACCCATGAGGTTGAGGGCCTCGATCGTGGGCTCGTCGTGGAAGGCCGCCGACAGCAGCGGTGAGGCGCCGATGAGGTCACCGGCGGCCACGGTGAGCGTGCTTACGCCCTCCGTCTCGGCCTGGGCGCGCAGCGTGTTGAGCTGCGTGGCGAGGTACTCCGCCCCTCCGGCGTTCACGTTGACCGCCGTGCCATCGGGATTCCGGTCGATCTGGATCCGGCCGCCGGAGCCGGTCGGCGGTTCGAGGTTGCCGTGGAAGTCGTTGATGGCGAGCAACTTGAGGTCAACGGTGCTCGCCCCGCTCGGCGCGGAAGCGATTGTGTCGGCGTAGCTCGGGGCGGCGGCGACCGCGCTCACCGCAGCCGCCGCGAGGGCGGTAAGGCCGACGAAGGCCCTCCGCATCCGGGGGTTGGACATGGAACTCCTCGTGAGAATCGCCTAGGTAGGGGCCTGGCCGGTCGGCCGGTCGCCTCCCATCCGTATGGTGCCGGCATCGATCGCGGTGGCAGCGACGGACCTCGCTGCGACCCGCGGAACACAGCCTCTCATCCGGACCCCGATCGAGTCGACCGGCGTAGCACACCAGACCAGCGAAGACGATGGGACACCCGGGCCTGTTAAACGGGGGACCGCAGGATGACGAACGGGTGAACCCGCTCTGCCGCCATACCGGCCAGAGATGAGAAGCGGGCTATAGCAGATGGTTACGGACTGATTGCTCATCGTAAATGTAGAGATGCATGAGTGATCACCGTTTGCCGGGGTAGGGCAAGGCGGCAAGGCCAACGAGAGGAAGGAACGTTCATGCGCGTAGCACGGATAGGAACCACCCTCGCCGCACTGGCCGCCGGGGCAGGACTCATCCTCGGCAGTGCCGGAGCGGCTCAGGCCGCACCGGCGGCCCAACAGGCGCCTCAACAGGCCGCCGCACCCGCGGCGGCGTCCGTGAGCACGCCCATCACGGGTACCTTCACGGACGCTCTCGGCGGTGTCGGCCGCTTCGCCGGCACCTTCACGCCGAACCGCGTCGTCAACCAGAACGGCCGGCTCGCTGCGGTCGGGACGGTGACCGGCACCCTGACCAACTCGCTCGGTGCGGTCGTCGGCACCGTGAGTCAGCAGGTGACCGTGCCCCTGCAGGCCACCGCCACCTGCGACATCCTGCACCTGGAACTCGGGCCGCTGGACCTGAACCTGCTCGGCCTCGTGGTCCATCTCGACAAGGTGGTGCTGGACATTACCGCGCAGCAGGGTCCGGGCAACCTGCTCGGCAACCTGCTGTGCGCCGTGGCCGGTCTGCTCGACAACACCGGCACTGGTGGGCTCAACGGGATCGTGGCCCTGCTGAACCAGATCCTGTCGCTGCTCCGATAAGTTTCGGGA
>DASVMV010000244.1:0-11016 GCA_036384155.1 Micromonosporaceae bacterium | reverse complement strand
CTGATCAGTCGCCTGGTGTGGGTCTGGGAGCACGACTTCACCGGGGTGCTCGGCTTCGTCGGCAGCAACGCCTACGTCTGGGTGAGCGTCGCGCTGCTCCTCCTCCTGCCGGTGCGCGACCCCGCACTGATCGAGCCGGCCGGCTTACCGCACCTCGGCAAGCTTCACCGGCGGCTGCCCCGGCGGGGGCAGTCGGCGACCAGGCCGGACCGCTCGTAGAACCGTAGCGGCACCTCGGCCGGCGTGATGCCCGCGAAGCAGCCGGCGCGGATAGCAGATTCGCCGGGCGGGCCCGGCGGTTGTCGTACCGGTCGGCTACCGTGCTGCGCCATGCCCGCACCCGAATCGCTGTCCCTGGCCCAGGCTCGGCGGGTTGCCCTGGCCGCGCAGGGCTACGCCGACCCGCCCCCGGCGGGCGCCGTCACCCGGCGCCATCTGCGCCGGGTGCTCGACCGGGTGGGGCTCATCCAGATGGACTCGGTCAACGTCCTCCAGCGGGCGCATTACCTGCCGCTCTACAGCCGGCTCGGGCCCTACTCCACGGAACTGCTCGACCGGGCGGCCTACCGGCCGCCGCGGGACCTGTTCGAATACTGGGGCCACGAGGCGTCCCTGATCCCGGTCGTGCACCACCCGGCGCTGCGCTGGCGGATGGCCGCCGCGCGGACGGAGGCGTGGGGCGGCATGCGGCGGATCGCGGTCGAGCAGCCGGGGCTCGTGGCCTGGGTTCTCGACGAGGTACGCGCGAAGGGGCCGTTGACCGCCGCCGAGATCGAGCACGACGCGCCGCGCGACACCACCAACTGGGGCTGGAACTGGTCGGTGGTCAAGCGCGCGCTGGAGTTCCTCTTCTGGTCCGGGGAGGTGACCGCCGCGGGGCGCACGAGCGCCTTTGCCCGGGTCTACGACGTACCGGAACGGGTGCTGCCGGCGGCGGTGCTGGACGCGCCCACGCCGCCCCTGGCCGAGGCCCACCGGCACCTGGTGGCGGTGGCCGCCCGGGCGCTCGGCGTCGCCGCCGAGCCCGAGTTGCGCGACTACTTCCGGCTCCCGGTGGCAGACGCCCGCCGGGCGATCGCCGAACTGGTCGAGGCCGGCGAGCTGATCCCGGTACGGGTGCAGGGTTGGCGGCAGCCCGCCTATCTGCACGCCGAAGCGCGGCTGCCGCGCTGGATCCGCGCGGCTGCCCTGGTGAGCCCGTTCGACCCGCTGGTGTGGGACCGGGGACGGACCGAACGGCTCTTCGGATTCACCTACCGGATCGAGATCTACGTGCCCGCCCCGCAGCGGGTCCACGGCTACTACGTACTGCCGTTCCTGCAGGGCGACCGGCTGACCGCCCGGGTCGACCTCAAGGCCGACCGGAAGGCCGGGGTGCTGCAGGTGCCGGCCGCCTGGCTGGAAGCGGGGGCCGACCCGGGGGAAACCGCCGTCGCGCTCGCCGCCGAACTGCACCGGCTGGCCGGGTGGCTGGGCCTCACCGCGGTGGCGCCGCCCGCGGCGGGAGACTTCGCCGCTCCGCTGGCGGCCGCGGTCGGTGCCGTGGCCGGGGTACGGTGAGATCGTGAGTCGGCCGCGGGCGCGGGAGGGGCGATGACGAGCACGGTCAACCCGACCACCGCCGGAGCCGGCGGCGCCCGGGAGGACGCGGCCGGACCCGCCGGCGCCCGGGAGAACCAGCCGGCGTACGGGCCGCCCTCCGCCTACCCCGCCCCGCCGGTGGCACCCGACCGGTTGACCCGGCTGGTGGACCGGGTGCAGGCGCGGGCGCCGCGGTGGGCCGCTCCCCTTGCCGTACTGGGTTGCGTCGGCGGCGCCGTCGGTTTCACGCTGCTGACCCATCCGGCGGCGGGTTCGGCGGACGGCACGCCAAGCTGCCTGGTCAAGCTCACGACCGGCCTGGACTGTCCCGGCTGCGGCGGCACCCGGGCGGCCTGGTACCTGCTGCACGGCAACCTGGGCGCGGCCGCCCGACACCACCTGATCTTCGTGTTCGCGGTCCCGTTCCTGCTCTATTTCTACGTCGCCTGGTCGGCGCGGGTGGTCTTCGGCCGCCGGCTTCCGCAGCTGCGCATCACCCCGACCGCGGTCGGCGTGTTCCTCGGCGCCTGGCTCCTCTTCTCGGTGCTGCGTAACCTGCCCTGGGTCCCGTTCAGCTGGTTCTACGTCTAGCCGGCGGTCAACCCACCCGGTGCACGTCGATCCCGCCGCTGACCGTACGCAGTTGCAGGCTGAGCTGATGGCCCTCGCCCGCGACGCCGCCGGTCATGTCCAGCCCGTTGCTGGTGCGGCCGGAGACGGTGCTCAGGTCGAGCCACACCCCGGTGCCGGCGCGGACGCCCACCCGGACGTCACCGGAAGCGGTGCTGACCTGCACCGCACCGCGGGCGGCCGCGCCGACGTGGACATCACCTGAGGCGGTCTTGGCCAGGACGTCGGAGGCGGCCTCGCCGATCTGCAGGTCGCCACTGCTGAGCTTGGCCTCGACTCGACCGCCCGCCTGATCGGCGCGCACATCGCCCGACGCGCCGCTCACGGTCAGGTCGCCGTCCACCCGGATCAGCCGGATGTCGCCGCTGGCCGCGTGTGCCGCGGCGGCGCCGGTGACGTGCTCGACGAAGATCTGGCCCGAGGCGCTGTCGACGGTCGCGCGGGCGTACCGGCCGCGGCAGGTTGTGTCGGCGGACGCGGCCTTGACCTCCACCGTGCCGTCCACCGGGACCCGTACGTCGATGCGGACGCTGCCGGAGCGGCGCAGCAGACCGCCGGAGTCGCTCGGCGTGACGACCGAGAGGGTGTCGCCGCGCAACTCGACGCTGGTGCGCTCGGCCAGGTCTCGGGAGGCGTCCCGGTCATCGCCCGGCTGTACCTCGACAGTGGCGGAGCCGCGCTCCTCGGCGGTGACCTCGACGGCGCCGGACGACAGCCGGACAACGAGGTGCAGGGGAGTGGTGGCAGGAAACTCGTGCATGGTCTCTCCTCGGTGGGTCGCGGGTGGGTGGTTGAGGTCAGGCGCGGCCGTAGCCGGTGATGCGGCGGGGCATGCCGCGACCGGTGGCCGACGGTCGCGGCGGCCCGCCCTGGACGGCGCCGGTCACCGCCCGGACCAGCCAGGCGTTGACCGAGATCCCCTCGGCCGCCGCTGCCCGCTCGACCGCGTCCTTGAGGCTCTCGGGCATCCGCAGCGTGATGCGGGCGGTGTCGCCCGCCGCCTCCACGGGGGCGGGAGGGGGCGGCTCGGTGGAGGTCGGCGCCAACTCCGTCACCACGAACTCAGCGTCCCGGCCGCGCAGGCGTACGTCGACGCTGGCCCCGGGTAGCTGGGCGGTGATCTCGTCGGCGGCCTGGGACAGGGCGTCCAGCAGGCTGAGCCGGGCGGACGCGTCCACCGAGCCGGCCAGCAGGTCGGCGGCCCGGGAGATGTCCGGGCCACCCGGCGCCGCGGCGGCGGCCAGGTCGCGCCGCAGGCCGTCGATGAAGGGAGTCAGGTCCATGACGCCATCATGACATCACTATGACGTCAAACGCAAGCTACATGGCGTCACCGGTCCGTCGTGCCGAGGTCGCCTGTGGGGCGGGCTAAAGTCCTGCTGACACCCGCCGAGAGGAGCTCCGTCGTGCCGGAGATCGTGCAGCCGCAGGTCAGGCTCATCGCATGGACGCACTTCGAGGCGCCGGAGGAGGTGCCCTGGTCGACCGACGCCGACGGGGGCCAGGCGCTCGCCGAGTTCGCGGGCCGGGCCTGCTACCAGTCGTGGCGCAAGCCGAATCCGGCCACCGCCACCAACGCCGGCTATCTGGCACACATCCTCGAGGTCGGTCACCTGTCCGTGCTCGAGCACGGCAGCGTGACGTTCTACTTCACCGGCGTGTCGCGCTCGTTCACGCACGAGCTGATCCGGCACCGGCATTTCTCGTACTCCCAGCTGTCGCAGCGCTACGTCCCGGAGCGGGAGGCGGCCATGGTGGAGCCGGCGGTGATCGCCGAGGACCCCGAGCTGCACAAGCGGTTCCTCGAGGCCACCGAGGCCAGCGTCCGGGCGTACACCGAGCTGCTGGAGGGACTCGAGCGGCGCTTCGGCGACATCGAGAGCGCCACGCTGCGCCGCAAGCAGGCGCGCCAGGCAGCCCGCGCGGTGCTGCCCAACGCGACCGAGACGCGCATCGTGGTGACCGGCAACTACCGGGCGTGGCGGCACTTCATCGCCATGCGCGCCACCGAGCACGCCGACGTCGAGATCCGCGAGCTGGCCGTGGAGTGCCTGCGCCAACTGCAGCGGGTGGCGCCGAACGTGTTCGCGGACTTCACCATCGGCACGCTGGCCGACGGCACCGAAGTGGCGGCCAGCTCGTACGCCGATGGTTCCTGACCGCTACCCGCCGGTCCCGTGCCGGCGGTCCGCTAGGTTGTCAGCATGACGCACGCCCACCTCGACGACGGCCGGGCCGCGCCCCGGCCGTTCGGACGACTGCTCACCGCGATGGTTACCCCGTTCGCGGCGGACGGCGCCCTCGACCTCGACGGTGCGGCCCGCCTGGCCGCGTACCTCGTCGACGAGCAGGGCAACGACGCCCTCGTAGTCAACGGGACCACGGGTGAATCGCCGACCACGACGGACGCGGAGAAGGAGCGGCTGATCCGGGCCGTGTGCGAGGCGGTGGGCGACCGCGCGAAGGTGGTCGCCGGCGTCGGCACCAACGACACCCGGCACACCCTCGAGCTCGCCGCGGCCGCCGAGAAGGCGGGCGCCGACGGTCTGCTCGTCGTCGCGCCGTACTACAACAAGCCGCCGCAGGCGGGACTGCTGCGCCACTTCACGGCCGTGGCCGACGCGGTCGGCGTACCGATCATGCTCTACGACATCCCGGGCCGCACCGGCATCCCGATCGCCACCGAGACTCTCGTACGGTTGGCCGAGCACGAGCGGGTGGTCGCGGTCAAGGACGCCAAGGGCGACCTCACCGCCAGCTCCTGGGTGCTCAGCCGCACCGAGCTCGCCTACTACAGCGGTGACGACGCGATCACGCTGCCGTTGCTGTCGATCGGCGGAGTGGGGCTGGTCGGGACTTCCACCCACCTCAGCGGTGCGCTCGCCAAGCAGATGATCGAGGCGTACGACCGCGGCGACATTGCGGGGGCGCTGGCCCTGCACCGCCGCCTGCTACCCCTGTTCACCGGCATCTTCCGCACCCAGGGCACGATCCTGGTCAAGGCCGCCATGACCGCACGCGGCCTGCCGGCCGGGCCGGTACGCCCGCCGCTGGTCGACGCGACGGCCGCCGAGGCCGACCAGCTCCGCGCCGACTGCGCCTCGGCCGGGCTGGAGCTGCCCTGATGCGCCGACCCGGCGGGAGGACTGCATGACCGTCGGCCACCCCGAACTGCCGCCGCCGCCCCCGCTCCCGGAAGGGGGCCTGCGCATCATCCCGCTGGGCGGGCTGGGCGCGATCGGTCGCAACATGACGGTCTTCGAGTACGGCGGGAAGCTGCTCGTCGTCGACTGCGGCGTCCTCTTTCCGGACGTCGAGCAGCCCGGCGTCGACCTGATCCTGCCGGACTTCACGCCGGTCCTGGACCGGCTGGACGACATCCAGGCCGTCGTGCTGACCCACGGTCACGAAGATCACATCGGTGCCGTGCCGTACCTGCTGGCCCACAAGCCCGACATCCCGTTGGTCGGCTCCCAGTTCACCCTCGCGCTGGTCGAGGCCAAGCTCGCCGAACGGCGGATCGAGCCGTACACGCTGACGGTCCGGGAGGGCGGCCGGGAGCGGCTCGGCCCGTTCGAGTGCGAGTTCTTCGCCGTCAACCACTCCATTCCGGACGCGCTCGCCGTGGCCATCCGCACCCCCGCCGGGCTGGTGCTGCACACCGGCGACTTCAAGATGGACCAGTTGCCGCTCGACGGCCGGATCACCGACCTCGCCGGGTTCGCCCGGTTGGGCGCCGAGGGGGTCGACCTGCTGCTGTCGGACTCGACGAACGCGGAGATCCCGGGATTCGTCACGCCCGAACGCGAGATCGGACCGGTGCTCGACTCAATCTTCGTCAAGGCGCGGGGCCGGATCATCGTGGCGTCGTTCGCCTCGCACGTGCACCGGGTGCAGCAGGTCCTCGACTCGGCGGTCGAGCATGGCCGCAAGGTCACCTTCATCGGCCGGTCGATGGTGCGCAACATGGGCATCGCCCGCGACCTGGGCCTGCTGCGCATCCCGCCGGCCCTGGTGGTGGGGCTCGACGAGGCCGCGGTGCTGCCGCCCGAGCAGATCGTCCTGATGTCCACCGGCTCGCAGGGCGAGCCGATGAGCGCGCTGGGCCGGATGGCCACCGGAGACCACCGGCACATCACCGTCGCGCCGGGCGACACCGTCGTGCTCGCCAGTTCGCTGGTTCCGGGCAACGAGACCTCGGTCTACCGGGTGATCAACCAGCTCTCCCGGGCCGGCGCCACCGTGATCCACAAGGATGTCGCCCGGGTGCACGTCTCCGGCCACGCGCCGGCCGGAGAGCTGCTCTACCTGCTCAACGTCGTACGACCGAGCAACCTGCTGCCGGTGCACGGCGAATGGCGCCACCTGCGGGCCCACGCGCGGCTCGGCGTCGAGTCCGGGGTCGCTCCGGACCGGGTGGCCCTCTGCGAAGACGGCGACGTGGTCGACCTGGTCGACGGGCGCGCGTCCGTGGTGGGCCACCTCCGCAGCCGGTACGTCTACGTGGACGGCCTGGCCGTGGGAGACGTCGGCGAGTCGCTGCTGACCGAGCGGCGCATCCTCGGCGACGGCGGCTTCATCTCGGCGACGGTCGTGGTCGACTCGGTCACCGGCAAGGTGGTCGGCGGGCCCACCGTGTCGGCCAAGGGCTTCTCGGAAGACCCCGAGGCCTTCAACGCCGTCATTCCGCTGATCACCGAGGCACTCGGACGGGCGGCCGCGGACGGCATCTCCGATCCGCACCAACTGCAGCAGATCGTCCGCCGTACGGTCGGTCGCTGGGTCAACGACGCCTACCGCCGGCGACCCATGATCGTCCCCACCGTCGTCGAGGTTTGACCCGGGCGCTCGCCGTGGGCCGCGCCCGACGACGGCGGTAGCGTGGATGGGGAGGCGCGCGATGGGATACCACTGGCTGGCGACCGCGATCCTCCTGCTGCACGGCGGCTACCTGGCGTACGTGGTGTTCGGCGGGTTCCTGGCCTGGCGGTGGCCGCGCGCGGTGTGGCTGCACCTGGTGGCGGCCGCCTGGGGGATCGCCGTCGTCGTCGGCCGGCTGACCTGCCCGTTGACGTACGCCGAGGACTGGGCCCGCCGCCGCGCCGGCGACGGGGGCCTGTCCCGGGGATTAATCGACCGGTACGTCGAGGGCGTGCTCTATCCCGAACGGTTCGCCGGGCTGATGCAGGCCCTGGCGGCGGCCGTGGTGGCCGTCTCGTGGCTCGGTCTCTTCGTGCGCCACGGCGGGGCGGCTCGGCGGCCCGGCGTCGATCAGCCGTGACTACTCAGCAGGTTGCGGTGGGGCTTTGGCGCGTCGCAACGCGGTGACCAGCACGGCCACGGCTGCGACCTGAAGTGCCGCGGTAACGGCCACGAGCAGGGGTACCGACGTCTCGTACAGCCCGCCGGCCAACGCGCCGCCGGCCGCGGCGGCGACCCCGACCACCGCACCGAGAACCCCGTACGCCGTGGCCCGGCGACCCGGCCCCACCAGGTCCGCGACGGTCGCTCGCAACGTCGACTCCTGCACTCCCAGGGCGGCGCCCCACGCCAACACGCCCACCACAGCGAGCGGGAGTGACGCCGAGAACGCCAGGGCCGGGATGACGCCGGCGACCACCGGCAGGGTGATGAGAACCACCGCCCCGTACCGGTCGTAGGCCAGCCCGGTAGCCACGGCGGCCAGCGCGTCGACGACCATCGCGGTCGCGTAGAGGACGGGCACCAGCGAGACGGAGAGCAGGCCGGCTTTCACGAGGTGGAAGGACAGCACCCCGAACGTGGCGAAGCCGGTCATGGTGAGACCGGCGAATGTGGCGTACGTCCAGAAGGCGTTCGGTAGCCGGGCAACTCCCGCCGCGGCTGCTGGCGGTCGAGCGGCCGCCGGCGCTCTGGATGTGGGCTGGGACGGTAGGCCCAGCTCGTAGCGGCCGGGGTGCGGAACCTGTACCCGCAACCACACCAGCAAGGCGAGCGCGAGAGCCCCCGGCACCGCGAGCGTAAGCAGCGCCGGCCGGAAGTCGTTGTGCGTCAGCGCAAGCACGCCGGCGACCGCAAGCGGTCCGGTCAGCGCGCCGACCTGGTCGAGCGCCTCGTGCACCGCGAACCCACGTCCGCGACCCGTCACGGCCGTCGCGTGCGACAGCAGCGTGTCCTTCGCCGGCGACCGGACGGCCTTTCCGACCCGTTCGGCGATGATCAGGGCGGCTGCCACCCACAACACCGACGCCAGCCCCAGCAACGGAACGCTGACGACCGTCAGCCCGTACCCGGCGATCGCCCAGGCCCAGAAACGGCCGGTGCGATCCGCCAGCGGACCCGACGCCAGCCGCAGCAGCAGCGCCGCCGACTCGCCGATACCGGTGACCACTCCCACCACCAGCGCGGTCGCGCCGAGATGAGCCAACAGCGGTCCGGTGATGGACCGGGCCCCCTCGTAGACGACGTCGGCCAGCATCGCCACGATGCCGAACGTGACCACGAACCGCCACGCCGACAGTCGCCCCGCGGGCCCGGCCGAAGGACCGGTGGTGGTGCCGGAGGCTTCCAGATCCCGGGTCATGACCAAGAGTGTGCCGGTCCGCCGCCGCCGGCGCCCGGCAGCGCTGCTACCGGCCCTTACCGGTTCTGGCCGGAGTGAAGACGACCTGCCAGGCACCGGTGATGTGCTCGGGCACGATCTCGATGGTCACCGAGGCGCCGGGGCGCAGGTCGAGTCCGAACGCCCGTTTCCAGTCGCCATCCTGGTCGCCGTACGTGCCGCTGCCACCCACCTCGTAGTCCCACCACTCGCCGGTCGCCACCTCGACGCCGTTGGCGCGGACGTGGAGCAGCCCGGGCGTCTGGGCGACCAGGTCGATCGCCTCGATCGTCTTCCAGGTCACGGTCTGCCGGACAGGGCGCGTCGGGTCGGCTGGATCCGACCGGATGAGCAGGGCGCCGGGGCACCGGGCCTCGGTGCAACGGACCGGGAGCGTCTGGTCCAGCGGGCGGAGCGCCGCCGGCCGGGGCGGCAGCGGGTACTGGTCGAACGGAATCCGCTCGCCGATCGCGAGCCCGAACGCGCCGGTCTGCGGGATCGGCACCTGGACGTCGCCCGTTTCCTCGAGGCGCTGCGCGCCGGTGATCGTCATCACGAAGGTGGCGGGCTTGCCGACCGCGACGCCCAGTCCGGCCCAGCCCTCCGGTCGGACGATCGTGCCGCAGGTTCCCCCGAGGAGGTCATGGCCGTTGACGGTGACCGTCTCCGCGAGGTGGACTTTCTCTCCGGTGCCCTCGCAGCGGGTGAAGACGACGAGATCGAGCGTGGTGGGCACGATCGTGAGCTCGACCCCGCGCTCGGGCAGTTCGGCGGACTGCGCGCCGACGACGCGCGCGCCGTTGGCGTACTCCGGAAATCCCTCGACCGTGCGGGTCGGTGGCGGGCCGGCCGCCGGGGTGCGGGCGACATCGGAACGGAGCGCGGGCACGACGGCGGCCGTCGCGATGCCGGCCAGCGCGACCACGGCGAACGTGGCTGACGCGACGCGCCGCCGCCGGCGAGCGGCCACCTTGGCCCGTACGCCCTGCAGGCGCAGGTGGTGCATGACGTTTTCCGCCGAGTCGCCGGACCGCTCGTCGAGTACCTGCTTGAGATAGGTCAGGTTCATCCCGGTAGTCCTTCCGCTGCCAGCGTGTCGTCGAGGCGGAGTTTCGACAGCCCTCGGCTGGCCTGGCTCTTCACGGTGCCGATGGAGCAGTTCAAGACGTCGGCGATCTCGGCCTCGGAGAGGTCCTCGAAGTAGCGCAGCACGAGCACCGCCCGCTGCCGGCGGGGCAGCCGGCCGAGCGCACGCCACAGCTGGTCCCGCGCGTCGAAGTCGCCGTGCGGGTCTGCCCCCTCAGATCCCTCCGGAAGGTCGGCCGTGGGCAGTTCGCCCCGCCATTTGCGTCGCCACGACGAGGCGTACGCGTTCACGATGATCCGCCGCACGTACGGCTCCGGGTCGCCTTCGATGCGCCGCCACGCCTCCCAGGCCCGCGCCAGGGCGGTCTGCAGTAGGTCCTCGGCCAGCGCCCAGTCGCGGGTCAGGAGGAACGCGGTGCGCAGCAGCCGCGGTGAGCGGGTCACGACGAAATCGTCGAAGCCCTCGGGTGTGATCATGCGCCCCGCCCTTCCAGCCCGGCCGGTCACGAGGTAGTACCGGCTGGCCACCCGCGAAGGTTGCCTGACCGAGCGCCGCTTCCGTCGGCGGGCCTGCCCCGGGCGTCTCGGTGCTCTGAGGTCAGTGCTCAGACCCGCCGGCGAGCCGGTCCGGGTCGGCCGGGTCGGCCGCGTCGCCGGCCAGCTCGTCATCGGGCAGCGGCGGCGCGGCGCACAGCGGTCGGGCCAACAGCCAACCCGACACCAGCCCGGACTGGTGGCTCGTGCCGTTGCGCGCGTCAAACCTCCCGGCGTAGTCCCGGGCGGTGGCCACGAGTTCCCGGCCGAGGGAGGCGACGGCCAGGTCGGCCGGGCGCCGGTCACCGTACCCGGGCCGATGGATCGTGCCGGTCGGGCCGCCGGCCGCCTCGGCCAGCCGGCAGACCAGCGCGCCCGCGGCGGCCAACCGCATGGCCGCGGCCTCGTCGTACGGCTGGTCCAGGCGGTGCAGCTGTTCGGCGAGGATGCGCAGGCCACGCTCCTGGTGCCCGGCCAGGGCGCAGAACCGCAGGTGGTCGGCGAGCAGCGGGAGCGTGTCGCGCTCGGCGCGGTGGCGTTGGTACGCGCGGACGTGGGCCAGCGCCGCATCCGGGAGCTGGCCCAGGTGCAGGCACGGAACCATC
>DASVMV010000243.1:0-6272 GCA_036384155.1 Micromonosporaceae bacterium | reverse complement strand
CCGCCGCGGGGCGGCCCGCGCCGCGGGCCGCCGCGGCCGCGACCGCTTCGGCCTCGGCGGCCTCGGCGTGGGTGAGCACCTCGTCCCAGAGAATCCGGACGCGTCGCGGGTCGTCCAGCGCGACGGTGACCGGCAGGGTCGCGCCCGGGTCGGGCCATTTTGCCACGGGTACGCGCGGGTCGCGCATCTTGATCGACCGCACCGACAGGCCTGGCGCGTCGATCACCAGCTGCATCTCGCAGCGGCCGAACGTCGAGGAGGCGGGAGGTTCGGTCACGCTGTGGACGTGAGCCGTGCCGATCACCCACGCCTGCGCACCGCCCCGCGCCGCCGTCACCACCAGCAGGCCGATCGCCAGCGCCAGGAGGGCCGCGCCGATCGCCACCGCCGACCAGCTCTGCAGGCCGGCGCCGAAGAGCATGACGAACGCCGCGACGGTGGCCAGCACCGCGGCGACCACCCTTCGGGCGGGCGCGGCCGGCCGGCGGCTACCGTTCGCCACAGTGGACCTCCCTGGGTTACCGCCAGGCTAGGCCGGGGGCGCCACGGATGGGAAGTGGCCGGGTGGGCGACGGCGATGACGGTCATCGCCCGCACCGTCGCTACGCTGGGCGGGCCAGGTCATACCCATGCCGCACAGGAGGAACACCGTGCCTACCAGCAGCCCGGTCGAGCGTACCGTCGTCCTGATCAAGCCGGACGCGGTCCGGCGCGGCCTGGTCGGAGAGATCGTTTCCCGGTTCGAGCGGAAGGGCCTGATCCTCGAGGCCATGACCCTCCGCGGAATGGCTGCGGAACTGGCCGACGCCCACTACGCCGAGCACCTCGACAAGCCGTTCTACCCGCCGCTCAAGCAGTTTATGACCGGGGGACCGCTGGTGGCGCTGGTGCTGGCTGGCGACTCGGCCATCGAGGTGGTCCGGGCGATCGTCGGCGTGACCGACGGGCGCAAGGCGGCGGCTGGCACGATCCGGGGCGACCTGTCGATGTCCAACCGGGAGAACCTGGTGCACGCGTCGGACTCGGCCGACAGCGCCAAGCGCGAGCTGGCCCTGTGGTTCCCCGAGCTGAGCTGAACTTCGGGCGGGGGCCGGTCCGGCCGACCCCCGCCAGCGGGTCGAAACCCGGTCACCCCAGCTCGGGCAGGGACATCCGGACACTGATCGCGAGCCGGTTCCACACGTTGATGGTCGCGATCGCGAAAACGAGGTCGGCGAGTTCGCGCTCGGACCACAGCTTCGCCGCGTCGTCCCACACGTCGTCCGGAACGCCGTGCTCGCCCAGCCGGGTGACGCGTTGCATGAGACCTCCCGTTTGCGTGGTTACGCCAGGACGACGGCGTGGGGGCTGCGGACGTGACCGCCGGCCGATGTGACTGCCTCATCCCGCCCCAACCGTTGATCAACTCGGTATGCGCGATACCGGGGGATCCGGTGGCCGGCGATACCCCGATGCGCGCGACATCGAGTTGATCAAGGCGCGCGCATAAGTCACCGGCGCGGGCGGGGCCGGTCGAGTATCCTTGGCGACCGTAAGGCGATGACCCGGCCATCACCGGCGAGCCTCCGGAAGAACGGCCGGGAGACCGGCTCAGTAGAACCGGACGGGTCCGGCCCGTCACAGCCGGCCAACGAGCGGGCGGCCGATCTTCAGCCGCCAAGCGGGGTGGTACCGCGGGTCTGCGGGCGCGCCGACACGGCGTACCCGAAGGCTCGTCCTCGCAGACCACGAACAGTGAGCTGCTGGAGGAGAGCGACCGGCGATGGCCTATCCCAAGTACGACGCGAGTGCCGTCGGCGTACCGGCGAGCCCCGACCTGCCCGCGGTCGAGCGGCGGGTGCTGGAGCACTGGACCGCGGACAAGACGTTCGAGGCCAGTGTCGAGGCCCGCGACGCCGGGGTTGACGGCGCCAACGAATACGTCTTCTACGACGGCCCGCCGTTCGCCAACGGCCTGCCGCATTACGGTCACCTGCTGACCGGATACGTCAAGGACGTCGTGCCCCGCTACCAGACCATGCGCGGGCGCCGCGTCGAACGGCGGTTCGGCTGGGACTGCCACGGGCTGCCGGCCGAGGTGGAGGCGGAGAAGCAGCTCGGCATCACCACCAAGGCGGAGATCCTCTCCCTCGGCGTCGACCGCTTCAACGAGGCCTGCCGTACCTCGGTGCTGCGGTACACCCAGGACTGGGAGCGCTACGTCACCCGGCAGGCCCGCTGGGTCGACTTCGCCAACGACTACAAGACCCTCGACCTGGACTACATGGAAAGCGTCATGTGGGCCCTCAAGACGCTGCACGACAAGGGCCTGGTGTACGAGGGATTCCGGGTGCTGGCGTACTGCTGGCGGTGCGAGACGCCGCTGTCGAACACCGAGACCCGGATGGACGACGTCTACCGGGACCGGCACGACCCGGCATTGACCGTCTGGTTCGAACTCACCCCCGCCGACGACGCGCCGGAACTCGTGCGCGGTCCGGTGCGGCTGGGCGTCTGGACCACCACGCCGTGGACGCTGCCGTCCAACCTGGCCGTCGCGGTTGGCCCGGACATCGAGTACGCCGTGCTGCAGCGCGACGGCGAACGTTACGTCGTCGGCGCCGCCCGGCTGGACGCGTACGCCAAGGAGCTCGACGGGTTCGAGCGGGTCGGCACCGTGTCCGGCCGGGACCTCGTGGGCCGCCGCTACCGCCCGCTGTTCGACTTCCTCGTCGACCACGGCGGGCCCAACGCCTACCAGGTGCTCGGCGCCGACTTCGTCACCACCGAGGACGGCACCGGCATCGTCCACCTCGCCCCGGCGTTCGGCGAAGACGACCAGAACGCGTGCACCGTGGCCGGCATCCCGACCGTCGTCACCGTTGACGACCACACCCGGTTCACCTCACTCGTGCCCCCGTACGAGGGCGAGCAGGTCTTCGAGGTGAACAAGCCGGTGATCCGGGAGCTCAAGGACCGCGGTGTGGTGCTGCGGCACGACACCTACACCCACTCGTACCCGCACTGCTGGCGCTGCGACACCCCGCTGGTCTACAAGGCGGTGTCGTCGTGGTTCGTGGCCGTGAGCCGGTTCCGCGACCGGATGGTCGAGCTCAACCAGCAGATCAACTGGACACCGGAGCACGTCCGCGACGGGTCGTTCGGCAAGTGGCTGGCCGGCGCCCGGGACTGGTCGATCAGCCGGAACCGGTTCTGGGGCTCGCCCATCCCGGTGTGGAAGTCCGACGACCCCAACTATCCGCGGGTCGACGTGTACGGCTCGCTGGCCGACCTGGAGCGTGACTTCGGCGTACGGGTCAGCGACCTGCACCGGCCGGGAATCGACGAGCTGACCCGGCCCAACCCGGACGACCCGACGGGCCGGTCCACGATGCGCCGGGTGCCGGAGGTGCTCGACTGCTGGTTCGAGTCGGGCTCGATGCCGTTCGCCCAGGTGCACTACCCGTTCGAGAATCGGGACTGGTTCGAGCACCACTACCCGGGCGACTTCATCGTGGAATACCTGCCGCAGGTGCGCGGCTGGTTCTACACGATGCACGTGCTGGCCACCGCGCTGTTCGACCGGCCGGCGTTCCGCAACGCCGTGGTGCACGGCATCGTGCTGGGCGCGGACGGCCGCAAGATGTCCAAGAGCCTGCGCAACTATCCGGACGTCTACGAGATGTTCGACCGGTACGGGTCGGACGCCATGCGGTGGACGCTCATGGCGTCCCCGGTGCTGCGCGGCGGTGACGTCATCGTGAGCGAACCGGCGATCCGCGACGCGGTCCGCCAGGTGCTGCTTCCACTGTGGAACGTCTGGTACTTCTTCTCGCTCTACGCCAACGCGGAGGGGCACGACTCGGTTCGCCGGACCGACAGCACCCATCTGCTCGACCGGTACGTGCTGGCCAAGACCGGCGAGCTCGTGTCGACGGTGCAGGAGCAGTTGGATGCGTACGACATCTCCGGTGCGTGCGCCGCCGTCCGCTCCTATCTGGACGGGCTGACCAACTGGTACGTGCGCCGTTCGCGGGACCGGTTCTGGTCCGGCGACCGGGACGCCTTCGACACCCTCTACACAGTGCTGGAGACGCTCTGCCGGGTCATGGCGCCGATGGCGCCGCTGACCACCGAAGAGGTCTGGCGCGGCCTGACCGGGGAGCGGTCGGTGCACCTGGCCGACTGGCCGGATGGGGCCGATTTCCCGGCCGATCACGAGCTGGTCGCCGCGATGGACGCGATCCGCGAGGTCTCCTCCGCCGCGCTGTCCCTGCGCAAGGCCAAGGGTCTGCGGGTACGGCTGCCGCTGCCCCGGCTCACCGTGGCCACCCCCGACGCGGCCCGGTTGCGGCCGTTCGGCGACCTGGTGGCCGACGAGGTCAACGTCAAGGCGGTGGAGTTCACCGAGGAGGTGTCCGCGTACTGCCAGCAGGTGCTGACCGTGGTGCCCCGGGTGCTCGGACCACGCGTCGGGGGCCAGGTGCAGGCCGTGATCCGGGCGGTCAAGGCCGGCGACTGGGAGCTGGTCGACGGCTCCCCGGTCACCGCCGGGGTCCGGCTCGACGAGGGCGAGTACGAGCTGCGGCTGGTCGCCGCCGATGCCGAGCACTCCGCACCGTTGCCCGACGGTGAAGGGGTGGTCGTGCTGGACACCACGGTCACCCCCGAACTCGCCGCCGAGGGTTTGGCCCGCGACGTCGTACGGGTGGTGCAGCAGGCACGGCGCGAGGCGGAGCTGGACGTGTCCGACCGGATCCGGGTCGCCCTCGCGGCGCCGGCGGAGGTGTGGGCGGCCGTCGAGGCGTACCGGGACTTCGTGGCCCGCGAGGTGCTGGCCGACGAGATCACCTTGGCCGACGAGGTCGCCGGGTTCACCGGGGAGGCCGGCGAGGGTCTGGCGGTGACCGCGGCGGTCGTGCGGGTGTGAGCCGGGGCGTGGAGGGGCACCCTGATACCGCAGGGTGCCGTTCCTAACCCGTGGACCCTACCCAGCCGCGCCGTTGCGGGTGGGTTACGGTTTCCCGGCCCGACCAGCGCGAACCCGGAGGATACGTGCCGCCGCTCTACGTCATCGGCAAGCTCACCGTTGGGACCGCCATGCGAATGGGCTGGCGGCCGACGGTGGAGGGGCTCGAGAACATCCCGCGTACCGGTGGAGCGATCCTGGCCAGCAATCATCTCTCGGTTGCCGAGCATCTGTTCCTCGGCGCGGTGGTGCCCCGGCACATCGCGTTCTGGGCGAAGGCGGAGTACTTCACCGGTACCGGCTTCCGGGGCTGGTTGTCGCGCTCGGTGATCGGCGGACTGGGCGCGATCCGGGTGGAACGGGCCGGCGGGCGGGCCGCCCTGTCGGCGTTCGACGCGGCGATCCCGGCGCTGCGGGCCGGCGACCTGGTGGCGGTCTACCCGGAAGGCACCCGCTCGCCGGACGGCCGGCTCTACCGCGGCCGAACCGGAGTTGCCCGGCTCGCCCTCGCTGCCGAGGTGCCGGTAATCCCGGTCGGAATCATCGGCACCGACAAAGTGCAGCCGATCGGCGCCCGGGTACCCCGGCTTGGCGCCGGAAAGGTCACCATCCGGTTCGGCAAGCCCATGGAGATCGTTGGCCGGCCGAATGACCGCGCGTCGTTGCGGCAGATTACCGACGAGCTGATGAGTGAGATCCAGAAGCTGACCGGTCAGGAGTACGTGCCCCGCTACGCACCCCCTCGCGACGCGGGCCCCGTCAGCCGCGACTGACGATCGAGGTCCGCAGCTGACCGAGCAGCCGGGCGCTATCGGGCACCGACAGCCGGTCGAACACCCCGCTGGCGATGCTGCCGTGGTCGGCCCACGTGCAGACCACCACGGATTCGCCGTCGGTCCGGCCGATGCCGCACCGCTGGTGCTCTCCTCGCGTGCCGGTGTCGACCGACCGGACGTCCTCCAGGTTGTAGGCATCGCGGAGCCGGGCGATCTCGGCGTCGACGTCCTTGTCGGGGCTCAGCCGAAAGCCGGTGGCGCCGAAAATGACCACGCGCTTACCGTTGGCGGCCGTGTAGACCGCGGCGAACGTGTCGTTCGACCAGTAGGTGACCTGCATCTCCCGTTCGAGCCGCCGAGTGGTCCGCTTGCTGGCTTCGTCCTCGCGCAGGTGCAGGTCGGCCACCTGCTCGGGGAGAGCCGCGGAAGCCGGATACTGCTGAAGCATGGGGCCGGCGAGGTAGGTGGGAACGCCGCAGCAGCCCACGAGCCCCAGCAGGAGAAACCACGGCCACTTCCGCCGCCGCCGTACCGCGACCGGGAGGTAT
>DASVMV010000242.1:0-5029 GCA_036384155.1 Micromonosporaceae bacterium | reverse complement strand
CGGCCAGCCGGGCGCGACCTCGGGCGCACCGGCTCTTCACGGTGCCCTCGGCCACGTCCAGAATGGCCGCCGCCTCCGCGACGGGATATCCCTGCACGTCGACCAGGATCAGGGCGGCCCTCTGCTCCGCGGGCAACGAGGCCAGAGCCTGCCGGACCACGAGGACGGTATCCCGGTCGGGCGCTGCTGCGGGAAGCTCCCTGGACCACCGTCCGGTGTCGGACTGCCGGGAGCCATCGGGCAGCGGAACGGTCGGGTGCGCCTGTCGCCGGCGGATCCGGTCGAGGCAGGCGTTGACCACGATGCGGTGCAGCCAGGTGGTGACAGCCGAGTCCCCGCGAAAGCGGGGGGCGGCGCGGTGCGCGGAAAGCAAAGCGTCCTGCAGCGCGTCCGCCGCTTCCTCCCGGTCGGCGAGGGTACGCAGCGCAACCGCCCAGAGCCGGTCCCGGTGCCGCCGGAAGAGCTCGCCGAAGGCATTCGGGTCCCCGGCCACGTGAGCACGCAACAACTCGGCGTCGCTCAGGGCGGCGTCATTGGGGACCGGGTTGCCCGGGGCTGGGTTGATCGGGACGGTGTCGCCCACCGATGCACCTTATCGGCGTGCGGCGACGGTGGGAGATTGGCGCGGGCGGAGATTCTCCAGGGCGGGTCAGCGGGCCCGGACCGTGATCTCTTGTACGCCGATCTTGTAGCCGCCTTCGTCGGCGCGAGGTAGCTTCGTGATCCAGACCAGCAGGTACTGGAACTTCTGCTCCGCCTGGAACCCCGAGAACGTCATCTTGGTGGCGCTGTACTCCTCAAACGGCTCGCCGATCCGCCGAAAAGACTGCACGATCTGGCTATCGCCTGTTCGGGTCGCGCCGGGGTCGATGCTGCCGGCGCGCAACTGGACGGAGGCCCCGGGCGCTGACAACAGCACCTGTACGTCGGATACCTCCCGCGGCTCCTTGAGGTCGATCAGGAGCCCCATCCCGTCCTTCTTATTGCCGAAGTTCGGGAAATTGCGGTACCGGTCGGTGTCCCAACCAGTGTTTTCGTCGCCATCGACGACCTTGCCTGCGCCGCTGAGCTCATTACCGTCACCCTGTGGGTCGACGATGCGTACCTGGTCGCCGTCGAGGGGGACGACCTGTGGCTGTGCCGCGACCGGCGAGTCAGAAACGTCCGGGGCGCCGCCGGTCGGATTGGCGTTGATCTTGGCGTTGGCGGCGGACTTTCCGGGATCGGTGTTGTCGCCTCCGGCTAGGGCGTTGAGGCCGATTACCAGCCCGGCCAGCGCGATCACCAGCAGGCCGGCCACACCCGCCACGACCTTGCGCCGATTGCGGGCCGACAACCGCGGCCCTTCGTCGTCCGCAGAGGCAAAACGGAGCGGACCCACGTCGTCGAGGTACTGCTCATCCGAAGCGGCGTCGAGTCGGCCGAGTTCGGCAGCCAGCACATCGGACGCGGGCACTGCCAGGCGCGGATCCAGCAGATCCATCGCCAGGTCGTCGAGATAGGTCGGCACCCCGGCGCGGATCTGACGAGGCGCCGCGAGGTTTCCGCTGGCGTCGCGTACCGCGTCGCGGTCGGTCCCGTCGCGGCCGGTCTCCGTGGCCGGCCATAGGCCGGTGAGACCGAAGTACAGGATGCCGCCGATGGCTCGTACGTCAGATTCTGCGGTGCCACCGTCGGCCCGCGCATCCGCGAGGACGACCCGCCCGTCATCGGCGATCAGAACTGTTCCCGGATGCACGTTGCCATGGACCATGCCGGTGGCGTGCACGGCCGCGACGGCGCTCGCGACGGAATGGGCGACGGTGGTGGCCCGCGCCGGGTCCAGCGGCTCGTTCGCCACGGACTCGCGCAGGGAGGTGCCGTCGACCCATTCGCGTACGACGTACGCGCGCTCGGCCTCGTCGATCGCGTCGTACACACCGGCCAGGTTGGGATGGATCACCCGGCTGGCCGCGACCGCCGCCTGCAGCATCTCCATTGCAGATTCGCCGCCGGGATACCGCATCACCACCGCGACGGGTCGGCGCAACACCACATCGACTCCCCGCCACACCTGGCGGCCTGCGCTGTCGTCGTTGACGTGCTCTGTCAGCTCGTACCGCTCGGCGAGGATCTCACCGGCGGTAGGCGGACCGAAGGTCATCACCGGCGGCGATACCTCGTCCGCCTCCTGACCCTCGCCGACCTGGGTCACCAGTCCTCCTTTGGTGATGCCGATCTACCGGTTCGCCGCGCGGTCGGTACCTGCCCACCCAGCCACCGCCGGCGGGTCCGACCTTCGGAGGGCACCCGATAGCGTAGGCGCTACGCGCACCCCACGAGAGCGACCTTACCGGTGTTCGGCTGCTCCCCGATATGTCATCTTCTCCCGACGCCCCGATGAGTCCCGGATGATCTCATTCGCCGTGTCCGGAAAGCGGCTTCCCGGCCAGCGCCGGATCATGCCCACCGGATTGCCTGGGCCGGCTCAGTTCGACCGGTCGGATCGCGATCAGCGGCCGAGCCGGCGACGGACCATCCCGACCACCTCGGTGATTTCGCGGATCCGCAACACCATCGCCAGCCCCAGGTAGGTCCCGCCGATCACCGCGCCGCCGATCACCAGTTGCAGCGCGGCGGCGAACCAGCTCAGGTCGGCCGGGTCGCCGGGGAGCAGCTTCACCACGAGCAGTCCGAACAGGGCCGCGCCAAGCGCGGCGACGACCACTCGGCCCATGGTCCGCATGATGCCGCCCAGCCCGATCCGCCCGACCCGCGGCCGCAGGAGCATCGCGGAGATCACCGCCGCCGCCAGGTACGAGACGGCGTTGCCGAGCATCATGCCCGCCGCCGCGAAGGTCGCGGAGAAGGCGAGGAAGAGCCCGATCTGGAGCAGCACCCGCAGCGCGACCACCGGGATGTTGATCAGCGCCGGGGTCCGGGTGTCCGGCAGCGCGTAGAACGCGAAGGTGAAGAGTTGGCTGATCGCGAACGGCACGAGCCCGACCGCGGCGACCAGCAGCACGGTCGACGTCGCTACAGCGTTCTTGCCGGTGAACGCGCCGTACCGGAAGACCACGACGGAGATCGGGCCGGCCAGCACCGCGTAGCAGACCGCGACCGGGGCAAGCACCGCGGTGACCATCCGGGTGCCGCGGGACAGGTCGGCGGTGACGTCCGCGAAGCGGCCGTCGGCGGCCGCGGCGCTCATCCGGGGCATCAGCGCCGTGATGATCGAGACGGCGATGATGCCGTGCGCCATCATCAGCAGCAGGAAGACGTTGTTGTAGATCAGAATGCCGGCGCTGTCGTCGCCGGCCGCCCGGGTCAGCAGGTTGACCACCACGAAGAGGCCGAGCTGGTTGACCGCCACGTAGCAGAACATCCAGGCACCGAGCTTCGCCAGCTCGCGCAGGCCCAGCTCGCGGAAGTCGAACCGCCACTTCCACCGGAAGCCGACCTTGCGCAGCGCCGGCAGCAGCCCGGCGCTCTGCACCGCGACGCCGAGCAGGGTGCCGCCGCCGATCAGCAGGATCCGGGCCCAGCCCATCTCGGCCGGCCGGAGCAGCTTCGCGCCGAAGACCGCGATGTAGAGCGCGCAGGTGCCGATGACCACGAGGTTGTTCAGGATCGGCGCCCACATCGGGGCGGCGAAGTGCCCCCGGGTGTTGAGCACCGCGGCGATCAACGCGCTGACGCCGGTGAAGAAGAGCATTGGCAGCATCAGGTAGGACAGGTCGTTGACCAGTCCCGTGTAGGCCGCGTCCTTGCCGCTCGCGTAGAGGGCGGTCAGCACCGGCGCCATGATCACCGCGATCAGCGCGGCGCCGGCCAGGGTGAGCACCGCCAGGGTGAGCAGCCGCTGGGAGTACGCCTCACCCCGGTCCGGGTCGGCCTTGCGCCGGCGGACCAGCACCGGGATGAGCACGCTGGTGAGTACGCCGCCGAGCAGGAACTCGTAGACCTGGTTCGGTAGGAACTGGGCGGTCGTGTACGCGTTGCCGACCAGACCACCACCGAGGGCGGCGCCGATCATGAGGTTGCGGATGAAGCCCGTACCCCGGCTGACCAGGCTGCCGATCGCCATCACCGCGCTGTTCGCCGCGGCGCTGGTCTCGGCGACCACCTCCTGCGGCGGCGCGGTCGCCTCGACGCCGGGCTGGTTCAGCGGCTCCGCCGAGATGAAGGTGGCGTCGTCGGCCGGCGTCGGGCCGCCGCCCTGCGCGGCGTTCGCGCTGCGGTAGAGCCCGCCGCTCATCTCCAGCCTCCAAGGGGGTACGGCGAGCCGGACGACCGGCCCGCACGCCCACGACCTTAGTCAACGCCCACCTCATACCCGCGCCCGGCGGATCAGATCCGGCCCTGGCCCGATAGGCTGGCGATCCCATGTCCGAAGTCTCCGCATCCAACGCCGACCGCCGCGAACTCACCGCCGCGCAGCGCAACGCCGTCGCCGAACTGCTCCGGGTCTCGCCGGTCGCCGACGAGCTCGGTCGCCGCTTCGCGCGGGCGGGCCATGAACTGCACCTGGTGGGCGGTTCGGTACGGGACGCCCTGCTCGGCCGGCTCGGCGAGGACCTCGACTTCTGCACCGACGCCCACCCGGACGAGACGATCCGGATCCTCAAGGGCTGGGCGGAGTCGATCTGGGAGACGGGCCGGGAGTTCGGCACGATCGGGGCCCAACGCGACGGGCTGCAGCTGGAGATCACCACCTTTCGTGCGGAGGCGTACGACCAGGTCACTCGCCACCCGGTGGTGGAGTACGGCACCAACCTGATCGACGACCTGAAGCGCCGGGACTTCACGATCAACGCGATGGCGGTGAGCCTGCCCGAGCACCGCTTCACGGACCCGTACGGCGGTCTGGACGACCTCGCCGCCAAGGTGATCCGTACCCCCGGCACGCCGCGGGAGTCCTTCGGTGACGACCCGCTGCGGATGCTGCGGGCTGCCCGGTTCGCCGCCCAGCTCAGCTTCGCGGTCAACCCGGACGTCCGCGAGGCGATGACCCGGATGGCGGCGGACCTGGACCGGATCACCGCCGAGC
>DASVMV010000241.1:0-4844 GCA_036384155.1 Micromonosporaceae bacterium | reverse complement strand
GTGGCCGCCGCGCTGGCCGCCGCGGTCGGTCTCAGCGTGGCGCCCGTGTCGCCGGCCCCTGTCGCCGCCGCCGAGCTCGACGTCGAAACCATGGCCAGCACCACGATCCTGCCCTGGTCGGCCGTAACCGGTCCGCTGTCCGGCGCCGCCCGCCGGAGGATTCCGCGGGACCGGGTGCGGGTGGGTGCGGCCGCCGTCGGCCTGGTCGCGATCACCGGCCTGGTTTGGGGAGTATCGGGTGGTTCGGCGGCGACCCGGAACCAGGCGCCGGACGAGTCGCAGCGAATGGGGATGGCCCTGCAGGCGCCGGACTGTCACGTGGCGTACGCGCTGCGGGCGGATTCCGGTCGGGCCTTCCAGGCTGACCTGAACGTCACCAACCGGGCCGACAAGCCGGCGGAGAACTGGGAGCTCACCTTCGATTTTCCGGACGACCAGAAGGTCGCCGCAGGCCGGTCGGCCGCGTTCGAGCAGGAAGGGTCGACGGTCGTCGTCCGGCCAGCCGCCGGGCCGGTCCGGCTCGAGCCGGGTGCCTCGGCGCTGCTGCGCCTGTCCGGCACGTACGCGGGCAGCAATTCCCTTCCGGTCCATTTCGAACTCGACGGCGCGCCCTGCGACGTACAGGTGCAAGGCCTGTCGGTGCCGCCGACCGCCGTGCCGGCCGCGCCAACGGCTGCTCGCGCCGAGCCGGCGGGCGCTCGGGTGTCCGGATCCGGGGGCGGAGCAGGCGCCGGGAAACAGCGTGCCGAGCGGAAGGGTTCCGGAAAACACGATCCCGATAAGCATCGCGACTGAACGGGGGACTCCCGTCAGGTGACGGCCGCGAAGTGCTCCAGCTGAGCGGACCGGCCGGCCACCGCCAGCACGCTGTCCGGTGCGATGACGGTATCGCCGCCGGCGAAGACGAAGTCCTCGCCAGGTCGCTGTACGGCGACCACCGTCACGCCGTACCGCTGTCGCAGCCCGGACTCGCCCACCGTCCGCCCATGCAGTTCCCGGGGGGCACGGATCTCCGCCACGGCCAGGCTGGCGTGAAACTCCGTGAAATCCAGCAGCCGGGTGGTGATCAGATGGGCCACCCGGTCGCCCATGGCGGCCTCCGGAAAGATCACCCGTTGGGCGCCAACCGCCGACAGTATCCGGCTGTGCCGGCTCGAGGTCGACCGGGCCCAGATCTCCGGTACGCCGATCTCCGCTAGAGCCAGCACGGTGAGCACGCTGGCGTCGAGGGCACTGCCGAGGCCGACGACCACCCGGCTGAATTCGTGGATACCGAGTTGGCGGAGCACCCGCACCTGGGTCGCGTCGGCCTGCACGACGTACGTCAGGCGCTCCTTCCACTTGTCGACCCTCGTGGCGTCCTGATCCACGGCGAGCACCTCGTGGCCGAGCCCCACGAGCGCGTCGGCGACCTGGCCGCCGAAGCGTCCCAGGCCGATGACGGCGACGCGGTCCGAGTCGTGCCGGCGAGTGCGTTCAGCCAACGAGAGCTCTTTCCTCCGGATACCGGTACATCCGGTGCCGGGTGCGCAGCGCGAGCGCCGCCACCGCACCGATTGTCCCGAGCCGACCCAAGAAGACGAGGCCCACGAGGAGGTACTGCATCGGCGCCGGGAGGGTCGGCGTGACCGGGGTCTTGATGCCCGCGGTGGAGAACGCCGAGGTCACCTCGAACAGCAGCCGAGTGGGGCGAACGGCGCCGCTGAGCAGTGTGGCGAGCAGCGTGCCGGACGCGACCACCGCGACACCGAGCAGGGCGATGGTCAGGGCCTGCCGCTGGGTGGCCTCGGCGACCCGCCGGTGGCCCATGACGACGTCCGGCTCGCCCCGAACCTCGGCCCAGATGACGTACGCCAAGAGGAAAAACGTGGTGACCTTGATCCCGCCGGCCGTGCTGGCGCTGCCGCCACCGATGAACATCAATGCGATGACGACCAGCGTCGACTGTTCGGCCATAGTGCTGTAGTCCACGGTGGGGAAGCCGCCGGACCGGGGAACGGTGGCCTGAACGAACGCGGCGAGGATCTTGGTGGGTACCTCGAAGCCGCTCAGGGTCAACTTCCACTCGAGCATGAGCAGCAACAGCGTGCCCACCACGATCAGGATCCCGGATCCGAAGACGGTGAGCCGCGTGGTCAGCGACCAGCGGCTCGGGCGGCGCCACCCGTGGCGCAGTTCGAGCAGCACCGGAAACCCGAGCGATCCCGCGATGACCCCAATGGTCGGCGGAAGGCACATCCACGGGTCGCTGACGAACGGCTGCCAGTCGTTGCGAAAGAGCGTGAGGCCGGAGTTGTTGAAGGCCTGTACGGCATGGAAGACGCCGTACCACGCGGCCCGCCCGAGGCCCATGTCGTAGTGCTGCCAGAGGCGGGCGGCCAGGAAGACCGCGATGGCGGCCTGCCACCAGAGCATCGTCGCCGCGATCCGTCGCAGCGTGCCCGCCGTGTCACCCAGGCCCACGCCGACCCCCTCGGCCTGGAGGACCAGCCGGTTACGCACTCCCAACTGACGCGCGGTGAATAGGATGATCAACAGCGCCATCGCGATGATGCCGAAGCCGCCGACCTCGGTCAACACCGTGATCATCACGTGGCCGAAGGGGGACCAGTAGTCGGCGGTGGGCTCCAGGTCCAGGCCAGAGGTGCAGATCGCGGATGTGGCGATCGTAAGCGCGACGAGGAAGGGGGCGCCGCGACCCGGGCCGGCCCGCGACACGGGCAGCATCATGATCGCGGTGCCGACCGCGATCCCCGCGAGCAGCGCCAGGGGGACGAGCCGGACCGGATTCTGCAGGAGGCTGGCCCGCAACCCCGATGCCTTCACCGGCCTGTCGTACCACGGGCGCATCCGGACGCCCGCCACTTCCCGGAGATTGCCACCTACTCTTCCTGCCCTCGGACTCGCTGGCGCGCTGCTCGTCGCGGTGGCCGCAGGTCGAAACGGATTCGAACGCCGCGGGGATCCCTTGGCCGGCTCTGACGTCGTGGCCGTCGCGGAGTGGTCGCCGTGTTATCGGGTTCGGGTAGCCTCGCCGAGATGGTCGAGAGCCTGGACGTGAAGGTCGGCGGGGGTCCGGATTGCGGGCCAGGTGCGTGGTACGCCGGGCGCCCCGGCGATGGTTCCGCTCCACGCGCTCGGTGAGGACGCCGGGACCTGGGATGCGGTGGCGGCCGAGTTCGCCAAGACCTTCCGCGTGTTCGCCGTCGACCTTCGCGGACATGGCAGCAGCGACCGGCCGGGAACGTACACCTTCGAGCTCACGCGAGATGACGTCCTGGCTGTGCTCGACCACCTCGGCCTGCGCCGGGTCACCCTGCTCGGCCACTCGATGGGCGGAACCGTCGCCTACCCTGATCGCCGAGCAGGAGCCGGACCGGATCGACCGGCGGATCCTCGAGGACGCCCCGCCGCCAGCCCGAGAAGTCGCGCCGTTCCCGAGCGCCAGTGGACAACTAGCTGATGATCGCCGAACCGGTCCACCCAGCACGCTGGGCAGCGGGTCCACCGCGGCCGAGGTGCCGAACGCCGTCACCCGGTGATCGGCTACATGTGATCGGGGCTTGTAGCGCGAGCACCGGCCCCACCTCGTTCCCGGCCCGTGCAGCATCAGCATGACGATCAATGACCGGTCTGGCTTCGCCGGCGAGGTGCGTCGCACCACGAGTATGACCAGCGCGCTGCCACTGTCGGCGCCCACGCCGCGACCGCTACAGAGGCGGTGACGGGTCGGGACGCGATGGCTGGTCGTGGGGCCGCGACCGGTCGGTTTGCAACGACCGCTCGGGTTGCAGCGACCCTTCCGAGGGCAACGGTGGGTCGGGGGAGCGGCCATGCACGTCGCCGTGCCCAGCGTGCTGGCTCGGCGACCGCGGGTCGTGGTGGTGTGGGTCGTGGTGGTGTGGGTTGCGGCGGGGTCGGCGGTCGGGGTCGATCCAGGCGGGTGGGAGGAACTCGGGGTGCCCGTCGGCGGCGAGCCGGACGGCCCATTCGCCGTGGTGGATGACCCGGTGGTGGTGGCGGCAGAGCAGCACGGAGTTGTGCAAAGCGGTCGGCCCGCCGTCGGTCCAGGCCGTGATGTGGTGGGCGTCGCACCAGCGCACCGGCCGGTCGCAGCCGGGGAAGGCGCAGCCGCGGTCGCGCAGCACCAGGGCGCGGCGCAGCGGTCCGGTGATCAGGCGGCGTTGCCGGCCGACGTCGAGGACCTGGCCGGCGGCGCCGAGCACCGCGGGCAGAATCTGCGCGTCGCAGGCCAGCCGGCGCACGGTCTCGGGGGTGAGCCGCAGCCCGGTGTCGAGGGTGCCGGCGCCCAGTTGCCCGGTGAGCAGGTCGAACTGGGTGGTGACGAGGAGTTGCGGCCGGTCGCCGCCGTTGTCGGGCAGCTGTCCGGTGTGCAGGGTCAGGCGGCAGACCTCGGCCAACGCGTCGGCGCGGCGTTGGCCGGGGCTTCGCTGGTCGCCGATGCCGTGTGGCGCGCACAGCGGATCGAGGGCGGCGTGCAGCAGCCCGCTGGTTTCGGCGTCCAGGAGACCGGTGAGGCGGGTCTGCCCGTCCGGCCCGGTCGACCAGGTCAGGTGCCGGCGGCGGTGTGCCCGCTCCTCGGCCCGCTGCAGAGCCGCCAGCTCCGCGGCGTGGCCGCTGTCGGGGTCGACGTGGCTGAGTACCCGCTGCCCGAGCCGGCGCAGGATCGACGGGTCGAACCGGTCGGCCCACTGCAGCAGCAGCCCCGCCGCGCGGTCAGCAACCTCGGCGCCGGCGTCGGCGGGCAGGGCCGCTACCGCGTCGCCGATCACCCGGGCCTGCTCCACGGCCACGCGACCGGAGGCGAGCGCCGCCCGGACCGC